>NZ_JANXSO010000062.1 GCF_025352645.1 Iodobacter sp.
TGGAACGCTTAAATCTTGAAACACCCGTGAGGTACTGCGATATCTAAGCAGAGCAAAAGGCGGCTCAATACTTAAATGGTAGCGGGCAAAGCCGCCATCCGAGCCTGCCAGCGCCGCCTGCGAAACCACCCCGCAGCGCTCAATTAACCCACCCTCTGCGGTGCTGATCGAGACCACCACCGGCAGGCCCAGCAAAGATTTGAGCTCTAAAGCGCCATCTGGTGAGAGGCAATCCAACTGATAGCGGTAGGCTTGGCTAACCCCCTCGCGGCCGCTAATACGCTGCGGTAAAAGCTGCTCACCCCAAGCCGAGCCATCGCCCAGTTGCAAGCTAATAAGGCGATTATCTTGATTAAAGGCCGCGGCGAAGGAGGCGAGGAGCTGGGTGAAATCCATAAGGGGCTTTCCGGTTAACGATCTTGAATGCGGTAAACATTAGAGGAAAGCTGCAAAGTGGCGTCAAAGCTCACTGGCGGGCGATGCGGATGAACTTTTAAAACGGCATCCACCCTAAAACGCAGATGGCGTTCTAGCTCTCTAGGCGCGTCAAGGCTGATGCGTACCCGAATCAGCCTTGGCTCGTGCCGCTCAATGGCGCGGCGAAGGCGTTCCCGTAGCATTTCCCTATCGTCTGGGTTCAGCAGGCTAATGCCAGATAAATCAGGAATGCCAAATTGCAGCATGGATTCGCTGGCCATGGGGTAGAGCTCAAATAACTCGGGCATATCCATAATGCGGGTGTTAAGTAGCGACTCTAAATCACGCGCCAGCGCCCGCCTAAACTGCGGCAGCTCGTAGAGCATGGCAGAAGAGGCGCGGCTGATATCGGGTTCATCGTCTAGCAGACGATCCAGCACGGATGGCAGGGTGAGTGTCTGGCGGCGAGGCGTACTCATTAGCCAAGAACTTTGCTAATTTCCTGCGTCAGCAGTAAGCGGTAGGCAATGAAAAGCCCTGCGCCAACCAGTGCCAGTAGCGCAAAGTATAGCCAGAGCGGTAATTCATGCCTTACAAAAGCTTGAAAGCGCTGTGGGAGCTTCCAGTTGGGCGCGAATTCGGCCTTGCCGCCGCGCACCTGCTGAATTTCCTGACCGACACGAGCGGTTAAGTAGCCCAGTTTTTCTTGGCCTTCCAGCAAATACTTACCCTGAAAACCCAATAGCAGGCAGGTATGGAACACTTCCATTGCTTCAAAATTATTGTTTGGATCGCGGCGCAGCACTTCCAAACGGTCAAAAAAGCCTTCACCCGCTAGATGCTCACCAAAAATGCGCAGCTGTAGCGGCATACGTTCCCATTCTTCGCGTAGGCTGAATTCTGATGAAAGAATAATTTCATCCATCAGTGCACAAAATGCATATTTAGCCTCGGCAATACCCGCTACTTCTTTGCCAAAGTTGCGGGAGTTTTTTTCAAATTGTGCAAGAAAGTGATCAACACGGCGGTTAAATTCGGCGGCACTGCTAGGTGCATTACCATCTTTCAGTAAAAACAGCAGGTAAACGCCGTCTTCAAGTAATTCGCGCAAGCTGGGGGCTGCCGGTTTGGCAACGGCCAGTGGATGGGCTTCGGTGGTGGTGGCTTGGTTCATTGTTTAATCTCAGCGAAATACGGCAATTAGCTCAAGTTTTAAATCAGATAGCGATTGAGGGATGTAAATACAAATACTGCGCGACTGCAGCATGCGTTGATAAATCTCGCCGCGAGGCTCAAATGCAAAATAGTGATTGCCCACGCGGATCGGAATCGCAGAAGGCGTTTGTGTTGCATAAGAAATACTGACCCCGCGCATGGCCGAGTTTAAAATCTTATCTACATCATCGGGTGCGCCAATTTTGAACTTGAGTGGCACGGTTTCAATAATGGCTGAAGCAGGCTGCTCGCTTTGAATCGACAGGTAGAAGTCGACATTGTCGAGGAAACGATCGCTTTCTAGTCGGCCAATATGGAAGGACGGTTTAGGTGATGTGAGCGGGATCACTGCATAACGTGCAGAAATCACGGTATCGAGCAATTCACGGATTTGTGTATCCAGCACAATCAAAGAATCATGCAAGGATTCATGGCTGTAGACGGGAATATCGGCCAGTGTGTAAACCGATGAAAATGTCTGTAATTCGCCACAAAACTCGGCTAGAGCGCGATACAACTCTTCAGGGTGAAGTGGCTCACACTTTACCAAGTGATTGATGCGGGCAAAGTTGCGGTTTACCGTATGCAGCAGCCAAAACGAGGCAATATCGGTAGTGCCGTATTCCATGACATTTTTAGCGCGCTCGCGGTGAGCACCTGCTAATGCTTGGCTTTTAACCAGCAAAATATCCAGCAAACGGCGCAGATTTTGGCTGAGCTCAGGAATGGCGCTGACGGTGGTCGATGGCGGGTAAAAGCCCTTGCTAACCGACCACTGTCCAGTGGCATCTTTGGATAGCCGCCCTAGCGGTACTGATTCATAACCATCGCGGTTTTCCTCATCCACCATCAGGCGAACATCTAGCTCCAGCGTGGTTAAGTCGGCCTCTAGTGCTTGGGTAAATAAATCGGCCACGCCGTGGCTGGCGTTTCTGAAACGGGTGGAACGCGATGCTTGATTGTCATTGTTTTGTGTGTTGCCGCCATAGGGCTGCAGCTCAGACAAGCAAGCGTAGAGCGTTGTGCTTACGCCTAATCCTGGGATGTCGTTTAAATCACGGGAGAGGGGGAGGGGCTCACATTGCGGTGCCTGAAATAAGCAGCCGTCTCTGAATAACAGCGAAAGCGAATCCAGCCTAACCTGTCCGCCCCTTAGGGCCACTTCATCGATCTGAAATTTTTGCAGACCCCAGCTATGGCGGCTGAGCAACTGGCGGGTTTCTGCTTGCTGATAGTCCTGCAATAAGGATTGTTGCTGGAAGTGCTGAGGGCGAAGGAACATTCCTTCGCCCCATAAGACGCGTTTGGCTTTCAACATTGATAGATTACTCCGGCTTGGCTCTCGTCTGCAGCGCCCCAGCGTCTGCAGTGCAAGCTATTAGTCATAACAGGGGGTGTTATTTAGTTTTTGGCGCTGCTTTTTTAAGTGCAAAGCCGCAGTCTGCTTTAAACACGGCAGGCTGGCCTGGTATTGGCTGAGTTTTGGGCTGAATCACTTGCAAGAAGCAGTCTTGGGCTTTAAAGCTCAGCTCTTTGGCGTCGCGGATATCTTCAGCGCTCACTAAGACACGCCAGAATTGCGGGTCAGGCTTGCGGAAGAAACCAACAATGCCGACGTATTTGGTTTCCTCGGCAATTTTGTCGTCAAAACCTAGCGATTTGCCCGGTAGTAGCATAAATTCATTATGCGACAACATGGATGTGCCGAGTAACTCTGCGTCGGTTTTGCCGCTGACCAGTGAATCAAAAGTCATGCGGTTAAATTCATCCGGTGTTTTAAGTTGGTAGAGGCGTAGGACCAATGACAAAGGTTTGCCACTGCTGTCTCTATTCAAGGAGGGGTCCGCTTCGCCATGAATTTTAAATGGCTTAGGGCCGCTGCTGGCACACGCGCCAAGAAGGAGTGCGCATGATATCGCCATAAATTGCTGGGCGTGTTTCTTGATTAAATTGATCTGCATATGGCTTGTATTTTTTAAGAAAACGTTTGAAATTGGCTAAATGCTGAAACGACTGATTCGCCTCTCGCCACATTTTAAGTAGAGATATATAACACGAGAAATGCATGAGTGCATGGGGAATATGGCCGCTTGATAAAATTCACTTATGAGTTATGCTTTTGCTTTGCTTAAATGTAGAATAACGGGCTAGTAAGTATTTGGAGTTATTGTTTTGTTGGCTATCTACCTGATTTTAATAGCAATATTTTTTACTTTGGTTTGGGTTGGATGGCGGTTTTTTGTCTACGTGCCTCGGTTTAAAGAGGTTAATGATGAAAATAAGGTAAATGACCTAGGTTGTGTGGCTGCAACAAAAAAGAAGAGAAAAGATGTTGTAAGTATTTTACCTAATCCTCCTGCAGAGGATTTTTCAATAAAACCATCTCCTTTTGAAAGTAAAAAAATAAAGCGGGTGCTATTGCCTCTGGCGAGCTTGTTTTTAGTTTTGCTGGTGGTTGGGATAACGCTTCATTTTAATTCTTTGCATGTTATTGCACCTTTCCTGCCTAAGGAATACAGCCAGGTCGCTCATATACAAGGGACATTTACTGAGGCAAAGCTTGAGCCTCCACCTGCTTTACCGCCAGAAATATTTATTAGTGCAGCTGCGATTGCTGCCCGGCCTGGTATCGCGACAGCAGATCGTGATTGGAGCAAGTTAGATCCTCACTTTGTGCAGGTTGTTCTGCTGGTCATGAAAAAAATGAATGAACGTGGTTATCCGATGGCCTTGCTGGAAGGGTATCGAAGCCCTGAAAGACAAGATGGCTTGGCGACGCAAGTTAATGTGGTGACCAAGGCTAAGGGTGGACAAAGCAAACATCAATATGGTTTAGCTGTGGATTTGGCACCCATGAAAGATGGGAAAATTATTATTTCTGAGCGCGACAAGTGGGCGTTTGAAGCCTATCAGGCGCTTGGGGAAGAAGCGGTTGCTGCAGGTTTAACTTGGGGCGGAGTTTGGTCATTTAAAGACTATGGGCATATTGAAAAAGCAGGCTCGCTGGCTGCTTTGATGCGAAGTAAGTAAATGCAAGATTTCAATTGGTATGGAGATTCATTTTCATGAAACATTGGCTGCGTAACGCCAAAGTCACATCAGCCATCGGGTTTTTGATCCTGATCGGTTTGATCTGGTTTTTAGGGCCTTGGTTTGGTCTGAAAACGGCTGAAGTCCGCTTTGGCTGGATCTTCGCTGTGATGTTGCTTTGGGTCTTTACCCTGATGGTTGGCAAAATAATTGCTAACCGGGCTGGTGGCTTAATTGAAAAGATGCTGCTTAAGCAGGCTGACGATGCGGTGATTGGTGCCAGTGTAGATAAACGCGCTGAAGTGAATCTGCTGCGCCAGCGCATGCTGGGCGCGATTGATACGCTTAAAACCTCGCAAATGGGCAAGTCGCGTGGCAATGCTGCTTTGTATGAATTGCCTTGGTATATGATTATCGGCCATCCTGCGGCAGGTAAAAGCTCGGCCATTTTACAATCTGGCCTGACTTTTCCCTTTAGCGATAAAGCGGGTGTGCAAGGTGTGGGCGGAACCCGTAACTGTGATTGGTTTTTCTCTACCGAAGGCGTATTGCTAGACACCGCTGGCCGTTACGCTACGCAATCCGAAGACCGCGTTGAGTGGCTAGAGTTTTTAAAGCTGCTCAAGCGTCATCGCTCTAAAGCGCCGGTTAACGGGATTTTAGTCACGATCAGCTTGCCAGAATTGGCTCAGCATCATTCAGAAGGTTTTGCGCTCTATGCAAAGCAGATTCGTGAACGCATCCATGAAATTGAAGCGACCTTTGGTCTGCAAGTGCCAATTTATCTGATTTTTACCAAGCTTGATTTGTTAGGCGGTTTCTCACAATTTTTTGAAGAAATGCCAGAAGAAGAGCGTCACCGCGTATGGGGTGCAACGCTGAGTGCTGAGCAGGGCACAAGCTTTGATGCTAGCCAGGTTGTAAGTACGCAATTTGATGCCATGTACCGTGGCCTTGTGCAAATCGGTGAGGAGAAGCTGGCAGAGCATCGCGGCAATCTGAATAAGCCTGCTTTCTTTGCGTTCCCGATTGAATTTCATGCCTTAAAAGAAGCCGTTACTAAGTTTGTAAAACTGCTGCAAGAAGAAGACCCTTATCACGCTCGTCCTTTGCTGCGCGGCTTTTATTTCTCTAGTGCTTTGCAAGAAGGCATCCCAAGAATTGGGGCGGCAACGCATGTATCTAAGCAATTTGATCTAAGCCGCCCAGGCTTTGATGCCCGCCAAGTCCCGGCCTCTTATAGCTACTTCCTGCGTGATCTATTTAGGGAAGTGGTTTTTCCCGATCAGCATTTGGTTTCACGTCAGACTCGTCCGGCGGGTAGCCGCTGGCGTCTGGTTGGTATGTTGGCTGGTCTGTCTGCGCTGGCGCTTTGCGCAGGGCTTTGGACATGGTCTTATATCGGCAACCAAAAACTAATGGCTAATGTGGCGAGTGAGCGGGTTGCGGCTAAAAAACTAGCATCCTCAGGCGAGCTGTATGACAAGTTAATGGCGCTGGGTGTGCTGCAAAAACGCATTGAAGAGTTGCAGTCTTATCGTAAAGAAGGTCACCCATGGCAAGTGGGGTTGGGCCTGTATCAGGGTAGAGAGCTAGAAGTCGCGCTGCGTAAGGAATACTTTGCTGGCTTGCAAGAATCCATGCTGGTGCCGGTTAAAAAGAGTCTTGAAACATCGCTGACTCAGTTGGCTTCTAATCAAGTTGCAGAGCCTGCACCTACTCCTGCTCCGGCCGCGCCTGTGCAAGTAGAGAAAAAACCAGAGCCAACCCCGACTCCTGTGCCTACGCCAGCTCCGACTCCAGCACCTGAGCCGGTCAAAAAACGTGCTCCGGCACCGCATAAAAAAGGCTTGCCGAATATCCAATTGGGTATGTGGCAGATTCCACAACGCGCAACCGCTCTTACCGTAAAAACGGCAGAAGTTCCTGCGGGCAATGCTCAGCCTAAGCTGGATCAGGGTTATAACGCGCTCAAGACTTATCTGATGCTGCACGATCGTGCCCGTATGGACGAAGCGCATTTGACGGATCAGATCCCACGTTACTGGCGTAGCTGGTTGGAAGCCAATCGTGGTAATCGCAGTAACGAAGAAGTAATGGCTGCGGCAGAGCGATTAGTGGCTTTTTATGTGAGCCAGATTAAAGAGCCTGACCTGCCTTTAATTACCAACGATGAAAGAACTGTTAACGCTGCGCGTGAAGTATTGCGTGCATCGCTAAAGCGTTTAAGCGCCACAGAGCGGGTTTATAACGAAATTAAAGCTCGTGCAAATACGCGTTTTGCACCGCTCACCGTGCCACGTATTTTAAGTAACAAAAATAGCGACGTGATTGCAGGTAGCCAGATGGTGGCCGGTGCCTTTACCCGCGAAGCTTGGGACAAGTTTGTTCGTAATGCGATTGACGAAGCCAGTAAGGGCGAAGTTAAAAGCGATGACTGGGTACTGGCCTCTTCAGTGCAGGACAACCTAGGAACAGACGGTAATATTGAAAAAAATCGCAATGATCTGGAAGCGCTGTATCGAGTTGAGTACGCCGCTGAATGGAAGAAATTCCTGCAAGGCGTGGTGATTCGTGATTTCAACAATATTGCTTTTGCTGGTAATGCGGTAGCGCAACTTGCTGATATGCAAAACTCGCCAGTGAAGCTGATTTTGGCGCGTGCCGCATTTGAAACGGCATGGGATAACCCTTCAGAGTTATCTCGCAAGCTAGAAAACGCTAAGCAATCGGTGCTGGAAAAAACCACCGCACTGTTAAAAGGCAGCAATCAGCCTGCTGCTGCAAATGCGGCGGAGTTGGGTGAGGTGGGCAAGCAATTTGCTGGCGTAACTCGTCTTGTGCAGGCCGATTCAGCTGGCTCTGCGCCGATTAATGCTTACCTTGAGCAGTTGGGTAAGCTAAAAGGCAAGATGAATCAAATTGCCAGCAGTGATGAGCCGGGTGCGCAGGCACGCCCACTGGTGCAAGCAACATTAAACGGTAGTGGTTCAGAGCTGGCAGATACCTTGCAGCAGGTTGATAACTCGCTACTGAGTGCGCTCACTCCTGAAACCCGTGAAATGATCCGCCCAATGCTGGTTCGCCCATTAATTCAGACCTACGCTGTGTTACTGGGGCCGGTTGAAAATGACTTAAATCAGGCATGGCAAAGAGAAGTGTACGGGCAATGGAAAAGCTTATCGGCTAAATACCCGTTCAGTGATTCAGCCAATGAAGCGCCTATGGCCGATATCGCTAAATTTGTTAAACCCAAAGAGGGCACTTTAGATAAGTTTACTGAAAAGTATCTAAATGGCTTGGTGACACAAAAGGGCGATAGTTTAACGCCACGTACCTGGGCTAATTTAGGCATTCGTTTTAATCCGGCCTTTCTTTCTGGTATGGGGCGTTTAAGCAGCTTGGCTACCAGCCAGTTGGCGGATTCATCCAATGCTAAGTTTGAATTGCAGCCTATTCCTACGCCGGGCCTGTCTGAAATTGTGTTTGAGGTGGATGGGCAGGAAATGCGTTATCGCAACGGCCCGCAGCCATGGCAGTCATTTAACTGGCCAGGTAACGGCAATACTCAGGGGGCACGGATCCAAGTGGTTGCGTTTAATGGGGCCAGTGCCGTGATCAGTAATCAGCAGGGCCGCATGGGCTGGATGCGTTTACTGGCACAAGCGCAGCTTGAACAACATGACGGCGACTCTGCAACGCTGAGCTGGAAAATCCGCAAGGGTGATGCTGGAGAAGCAGAATATGTTCGTTTTAATTTCCGTGCCGTCAGCGGTGTTAACCCATTGCAGTTGTCGGGTTTGCGTAAGCTTTCGTTGCCGGACCGTGTGACAATGTAAGGTATGCCATGCTAAATAATTTTAAACGCGCTCAGGACTTGCCACTGCAATACGCTATTTTTGGCAAATTGCCACGGCGGGCTGATTTTATTCGTATCAATGCTACGCATCCCGTTGCTTTAGATATCGATCAAAAATTTGCAGATAGTCTGAAAATACTGGCATTACAGCCCGACTGGCAGGATGCTTATATGCAGGCCCCCGCCAGTGAGTTTTTGTTTCACAGCCGTGATTTACGCGGTGCTTTTCTGGGAGTGGCTTTACCCAGCCATGATGAGGCGGTGCGCCATTACCCACTGGTGGCTGGTGTCTGTATTGCAAGTGATGTGCTGACCGGCAATGAAGCCGAGTTTTTGCTGGCTAATGAACTGTTCTTTTCTGGTTTAAAAGATCAGCTTAAAAGCGCGGCAGATAACTCGGTAGAAATGATTGCTTGCCGGCAGTTTATGGAAGATCAGATGTCGTTTAGCAGCCGGGCCGTTGCTGATCTGGGTCTTGCTGCACAATTGCTAGAAAGGCATATGGCTAACACGCCCGCTACCGTGCTGGAACAGGCATTGCAGCGATGCGAGAGGGGCGATCTTGAATCAACCCTGCTGGCTTTTGCGTTTTATCTGCAATTGGCACGTCGTTACGGCGGCAGTATGGCTTCGCAAGTGTTTCTATTGCCTTTGCCTACAGGGACGGGTGAAGAAATCTTAGGGGCGGCAGTCTGGTTGTCATTATGTCGGGCCGCCATTCACGCTCAGGGGGTGAATCAGATTCACTTTGCATTTGTGAATCAGTCTGGGGTTCGTTATCTAGCGCTGGCGCTTAATCCGTTTACTGATAAACAATTGACTATGCTGTGGGGGCAGATGATTGATCCACTTCAGTTGGTTAATGTTTGTGATTTGCAATCGCCGTGGCGTAGTCATCAGTCTTATGCTGAAGCGTCGTACATTTTAGGCAGGCAATTGAGTGATCCTACATTGTCCTTATTAAAATTGCGTGAAATTGTCGTCAAAATTACTTACGGAATTAGCTAGTTCCGTGTTTAAATTGTGTAATTAATTTATTTAGGAATGGCCATGGGCAAGGAAAGTACACAGAAAAAACTATCGCGCGTTCGTCCTCCTCGCGTTCAGATTACTTATGACGTTGAAATCGGCGACGCAATTGAAAACAAAGAGCTGCCATTTGTATTGGGCGTAGTAGGCGATTACACCGGCAATACGCCGCAGGCCAAATTGAAAGAACGCAAGTTTATTCAAATTGACCGCGATAATTTTGACGATGTACTCAAAGGCATGGCACCAAGCTTGGCAATGAAAGTGAGCAATAAGCTGAAAGACGACGATTCGCAAATGTCGGTTTCGCTGAGCTTTGAATCGCTAGCCGATTTTGAACCGCAAAACGTAGTGAACCAGGTTGAGCCATTAAAAAAACTACTGGATGCACGCAGAAGGCTTTCTGATCTGCGTAATAAGGTAGTGGGTAATGACAAGCTGGAAGAACTGCTGGATGAAGTAGTTCGTGATACCGAAAAATTAAATCAAATTAGCCAGGCTAGACCAGCCTCTGCAGAGGAGTAATTGCTATGTCAGATCTACAGAAGCAGGAAGCTGGCGTTGCCGAGCATAGCGAGGCCAGCAGCCTACTTGACTCGATTATCGATAACAGCCGGATTGCTAGCAATGAGCAAGAAAAAGATCGCACCCGCGATCTAATCAGCGAGCTGGTTGATCAGGTGTTGGCAGGTACGGTCACCATCTCGCGCGATTTAAGCGCCAGCATGGACGTGCGTATTGCTGAAATTGATGCGCTGATTTCTGAACAGCTAAATGAAATCATGCACCACGCTGATTTCCAGAAGTTAGAGTCCTCATGGCGCGGCCTGAAGTATCTGACCGCAGAATCAGAAACCAGCACCATGCTTAAAATCAAAGTGCTGAATGCGTCTAAGAAAGACCTGCTAAAAGACTTTAAAGCGTCGGCAGAGTTTGACCAAAGCGCTTTGTTTAAGAAAATTTACGAAGAAGAATACGGCACCTTTGGTGGCGCGCCTTATGCGGGCTTGGTGGGTGATTTTGAATTTGGCCGCCACCCAGAAGACTTCTACCTGCTAGAAGAATTATCCCATGTGGCCGCTGCCTCGCACGCGCCACTGATTACTTCCGCCGGTGCAGGTTTATTTGGCCTAGAAAGCTTTACCGATATCGGTAAGCCACGTGATCTGGCTAAGATTTTTGATACCGTTGAATACACTAAGTGGAAGGCATTCCGTGAGTCCGATGATTCGCGTTATGTAGGTATGGTATTGCCACACGTATTGGGCCGCCTGCCTTATGGCCGCGATACCGTGCCAGTTGAAGACTTTGATTTTGAAGAAAACGTGGATGGCACCGATCACAGCAAATATTTGTGGACCAATGCCTCTTACGCCTACGCCGCCCGCCTGACTGCGGCCTTTGCTGAATACGGCTGGCTGGCTGCGATTCGCGGTGTAGAAGGCGGCGGTTTGGTAGAAGGTTTGCCTGCGCATACCTTTAAAACAGATGACGGCGAAGTGGCACTGAAATGCCCAACCGAAGTCGCTGTAACTGATCGTACTGAAAAGCTTTTGTCTGATTTAGGCTTTATCTCGCTGGTGCATTGCAAAAACACCGATTACGCGGCGTTTTTCAGCGGCCAGTCTTCACAAAAAGCGAAAAGCTATAACACTGATTCGGCCAACGCCAATGCGCGTTTATCGACTCAGCTGCCTTATATTTTCTCAGTTTCCCGTATTGCGCATTATATGAAATCGATTATGCGCGACAAGATTGGTAGTTTTGCTTCACGTCAAAATGTGCAGGATTTCTTGAACACATGGCTTGCCCAGTATGTGTTGCTTGATGATTCCGCCAGCCAAGAAGCCAAGGCGAAATACCCATTGCGTGAAGCGCGGGTTGATGTGGTTGAAGTACCTGGCAAGCCAGGCGTTTACCGTGCAGCCGCGTTTTTGCGCCCACACTTTCAGCTCGATGAGCTCACAATTTCCTTGCGTCTAGTGGCTGAGCTACCTAAGCCAACCCGTTGATGCAGTGAAGCGTAGCAGTAAATTTTTTAACTAAAGGAGTTCTGAATTATGGCTTTTGATGCATTCTTGAAAATTGATGGTATCCCTGGCGAATCAACAGATGACAAGCATAAAGACTGGATTGAAATCCAATCTTTCTCACACAAAATTGAGCAGCCAGCTCAGGCTACTGCCAGCTCTGCCGGCGGTGCAACTGCTGAACGTGTAAACCACGCTCAGTACGTTATTACTCACTTCTTGGATAAAGCCAGCCCAAAGATCTACGAAGCATGCTGCACCGGTAAGCACATCAAAGATATCACTATCGAACTGTGCCGTTCCGGTGGCGACAAAGTGAAGTACATGGAAATCAAAATGGAACAAGTTTTG
>NZ_JANXSO010000175.1 GCF_025352645.1 Iodobacter sp.
GAAGCCATTGGCGATATGCTAACCGCTTATGACTTTGCAAATCCTAAAGTCCCCGAACTCGATCAAATCGTGCCTTTGCCACCAGCCAAATTGCCCAAGTGGGACGGCACATTTCAGTGGCTGAAGGAATACCAGGCTAAAGTCGCTCCTGAAAAGCCCAGCGATGAACTGATCACCAAATTGGCTAAAGCAAAGGGGCTGGACCCTGCATCGGGCATGCCACTGGCCCTGCTTAAAAAAGCGGAAGTTGCCTCACCCACCCCCATCACGCCAGACCATGTTGCCCTTGGCACGCTTTGCCACAACGGCCTGCCTTGCCCAGAAGCCGGTCTATGGCTTGGTTATTTTGAAGGGCAGAAATTTAGCCATCAATTAAGAAAAGGCCAGCCCATGCCCACCATTCCCGCATCGATTCCCCGCAGCAATAGGCTGGTCCAATGGCTAAAAGGCTCTGAAAAAATGGAGCTGGCAATGGAATGGCAATTGGAAAAATATACCGATGCATGAGGTATTTCGGAATATCGCAAACCATAAAATGCCTGTGCGTATTTATTGCTTTGCAGTGTTTTCTATCCTTGCGCTTACCGCATGCGGCAATGATTTTAAGGAAAGAAAATTGGATCAACTGGATAATATCAAAGCCAAGCTGGCCTTTACTTGCGTGTATGAAAAAGATCATTTACCCGCACTGCCGCAAGAAGCCGACGTGCTATTTATGTATGGCCGTTGGTTGCAAAAAAATAATCTATTAAAACAGGATATTAAAGTTTATCCAGAGATTGCCCGCCTATACCGCATTGCTGCAGCGAATGGGCATTACAAGGCCAATATCAATTTACAAAATGGCATTACTGATGGCAGCTTAGATGGCTCTATCATTGAAGTATTAGATTTAAACGATCAACTGATTAAAGAGAATATCCCAACTGGCTTTTACAATATGGCCTATTACATCGAGCATACTTATGGCTATGATAAAAATAATGAATTAGCTTTAAAATATTTCAGGAAATCTGCAGATATGGGCAGCCCAGCAGGCCAATACTATGTGGGAGAGAAACTTGCACCTGACGATATGGCACCCGATGTGACAAGGCAGTTACGCCACTGTGCGGCTAAACAGGGACATGCAAAAGCAGGCTTATCTCTCGGTGTAAATCTGAGTGGTTTAGGCCGGTATGCAGAAGCATTAATTGCTTACCAGTTAAGCACTAAAGCCGGAGATGAAATAGCAGCCTTTGCTTTGGAAAATGGCTTTCTTGCCCCCCCGCCTACTGATGAACTTAATTACCTCGCCTTAGAAAAAGACGAAGAACGCTCACGCCGCTATAAGGCCATTGGCAAAGTTTTAGGGCGTTACTCCTACCTCAAGCCAACTGTCGAAGAAATTGACGATATTGTGCCCTTGCCACCAGCTAAATTGCCACCTTGGGATGGCTCTTTAAAATGGCTAAAAGCCCATGAAGCGAACATTGCACCTGCTAAACCAAGTGAGGAGCTAATTGCCAAGTTAGCGAAAGGCAAGGGTTTAGATCCGGAAACTGGTTTTGTTGCAAAGGCAAAATCTGCACTTGCTCCCA
Source organism: Iodobacter sp. (assembly GCF_025352645.1). Lineage (GTDB taxonomy): Bacteria > Pseudomonadota > Gammaproteobacteria > Burkholderiales > Chitinibacteraceae > Iodobacter. The sequence continues at coordinate 1,581 of NZ_JANXSO010000175.1, forward strand.
CGAAATAAGTGCTCAACCACCGCTGATCACTCGGCACTATTTGCCGTAGTGATCAGCTCTGCCCGCAACCCGACCTGTGGGTTGGTTATTTTGAAACTGAAAACGGGTCCAAGAATTTATCCGCAGCCCCATAAGTCAATTTCCCTGTGCGCTGGACGACCCGCCCCTGTGCTGCGATAATTTACAAGACAGGGGCGTGCACCGCCGTCCAGAAGCTTAAGATAAAAATAACCGGATAACATACCGGATAACAAATAAGCAGCATTTAAACTCAGACCAATAAAATCAAGGACTTAACCCTACCATGCTGCTTATGCTCGATAACTACGACTCGTTTACCTACAACCTGGTGCAATACTTTGGCGAGCTAGGCCAAGAGGTGGTGGTGCATCGCAACGATGAAATCACTATTGAAGAAATTACAGCGCTAAAACCTAAATATCTTGTGGTTTCCCCTGGCCCTTGTTCGCCCTCCGAAGCGGGCATTTCGCTCGCGGCGATCCATCATTTTGCGGGTAAATTGCCCATCTTGGGCGTTTGCCTCGGCCATCAGGCCATTGGCCAAGCTTTTGGTGGCAAGGTTGTGCATGCGCAGACCCTGATGCACGGTAAAGTTTCTGCACTGCAACATAACAACACTGGCGTTTTCACGGGCCTGCCCTCCCCATTTACCGTAACCCGCTATCACTCGCTCGCCATTGAGCGCGCCAGCTTGCCTGATTGCTTAGACATCACCGCTTGGACAGACGATGGCGAGATTATGGGCGTACGGCATAAAACCCTGCCGATCGAAGGCGTGCAGTTCCATCCTGAATCTATTCTGACTGAACACGGCCATGCGATGCTCGATCACTTTATCAAAGAGTGGGCGTAATCCGCGCCATCAAAAAAACATCTAGCCGCATAAAAATTTAATATTCACGACCAAGGCTTAAGCTATTTTGCAGGCTTGAATAACCTCGGCTTTATAAGCAATTAAACTGGATCGCGTTTGCGAGGGTTGTTCACGTTTGTTGTAATTTTTGTGGGCGACGTTTTTCACTCTCCCTACCGCATCCAACAAGATAAAGGATGAGCATGCGCATTATTTTTGCCCTTACTTTTTCCCTTGCAGCGCTAAGTGTGCAAGCGGAGACCTCTGCCCCTGCGCAAGTTGAATGTCAGGCTAGCAATCAAATTACGCTGAAAGAATGCTTGGCTAAACTTGCGCCACAGGCCGAGCAAGACCGTAAAAATGCAGAAACCGCCGCCTGCGCAATGATGAAAAACCTAGACCGCGTGACTGGCCGCCCTGAAGCTTTGCCCGCATTTAATCAAGCCAGCAAAGCTTATCGCAGCTACCAACACGCCCATTGCGCATGGATAGGCAAAAGTTTTGCTGGCGGCAGCGGTGCGGGGGTGGCAGAGCAGTCTTGCCGAATTGATCTAGACCGAGCCCGCGCAGACGAGTTGTCGCGCTTTTATGTGCAATAAGCCGCCTTATGGCTAGCCAAGGATACTTTGATGATTACCATTCAAGCCGCACTGAATCGCCTGATCGATAACAATGAATTGTTTTATGACGAAATGCTGTATTTGATGCGGCAAATCATGACGGGGGAAATGACGCCCGTACAAACCGCCGCCCTACTGATTGGTCTACGCACAAAAGTAGAAAGCGTTTCCGAAATCGCGGCTTCAGCCACCGTAATGCGTGAGCTATCCACCCATGTTGCCGTGCAAGATCGCAGCCATTTAATTGATACCTGCGGCACGGGTGGCGATGGTGCCCACACCTTTAATATCTCAACCTGCGCCGCTTTTGTGGTGGCCGCAGCGGGGGCAAAAGTGGCAAAACACGGCGGAAGATCTGTCTCATCCAGCTCCGGCTCTGCCGATGTGCTAGAGGCTTTTGGTGTTAATTTAAATCTAAATGCCGAGCAAGTTGGCCGCGCTATTGATGAGGTTGGCGTAGGCTTTATGTTTGCCCCCAATCACCATAGCGCCATGAAATACGTCGCACCGATTCGTCGCGAGCTAGGGGTGCGGACCATTTTTAACATCCTTGGCCCACTGACCAATCCAGCCGGTGCAGAAAACCAGTTGATGGGTGTTTTTCACCCGGATTTGGTCGGTATTCAGGCGCGTGTTTTACAACAATTAGGCAGTAAGCATGTGCTGATTGTGCACGGCAAAGATGGTATGGATGAGATCTCTATCTCTGGGCCAACTCTAGTGGCCGAGCTAAAAAATGGCCAAATTAACGAGTTTGAAATTGATCCGCGCGATTTTGGTTTTGAACTTGCCGACATTAAAACGCTGCACGCGAACGATGCACAGCAATCTAAACAAATCATCGAACAAGTGCTCGCCAACACCACCAGCCCTTGCCGCGACATTGTTCAGCTGAATGCGGGGGCCGCTATTTACGCCGCAGGCAAAGCCGATACGTTAGCAAACGGCATTAAATTGGCTGGGCAAATGCTTGCCAATGGCAGCGCCCGCGACAAACTCGATGCCTTAGTGCAATTTAGCCACACTTTTTAAATACTTAGGGGCGCCCCTTGCTGCGCGCCCTATGCACACAAAAGACCAGCTCTCATATCACCATTCACGCCCCTTACATGCCTAAAAAAGAGCCACTCATGTCCGACATCTTAAAAAAAATCTGGGCCACCAAATACCAAGAAGTCGCGGCCGCCAGCAAAATACTGCCGCTAAATGAAATCCGTAAGCAAGCAGAAGCCAATACTGATCTACGTGATTTTACCGCCGCCTTACGCAGCAAAAACGCACTTGGCCATCCGGGTATTATTGCGGAAATCAAAAAAGCCAGCCCATCTAAAGGCGTGATTCGGGCTCATTTTCAACCGGCGGAGCATGCGCAAGATTACGCTGCACACGGTGCAGCCTGCCTTTCCGTACTTACCGATGAGCCTTACTTTCAAGGCCATTTGGATTACCTGCAAGCCGCCCGCGCCGCCTGCAGCCTACCGGTGCTACGCAAAGATTTTATGGTTGATGAATACCAACTCTTTGAAGCACGGGCATGGAGCGCTGATTGTATTTTGCTAATCGCCGCCGAGCTAAGCTTAGTGCAGTTGCAAGATTTTGAAGCCATCGCACAAGCTCTAGGCATGGCTGTACTGGTAGAGGTGCATAACGAAGCTGAGCTGGAGCTGGCACAGCAACTCAAAACGCCTCTTTTAGGCATTAATAATCGTGATCTGCGTAGCTTTGAAGTGTCCTTACAAAACACCCTAAAGCTACTTCCCTTAATAGATAGCCACCGAGTTGTGATTACTGAAAGCGGGATTGTTACCCCTAGTGATGTTGCTCTTATGCAACAAAATCACGTAAACAACTTTTTGGTCGGTGAAACCTTTATGCGTGCCGAACACCCTGGAAGCTGCATAGATACTACGTTTGGCCCTACTTACAAAGGCTTCGTAAGGGCTTAAACTTATATTTTTGTCATATATTTTTAATAAATCTCCCCTAAACTTGGCATTGTTCGAAAGCAGTTTGTTGCTCCAAACGGACAGCTGCTTTCTAAATGCGTGCATTAGTCGTTCATGAATATTTTCTTTTTTATACTTTGCCCTTAAAAAGGCTTAGCCCGTAAGACAGATAAACTGACGTCGCAATGCCGCCAAAGAATAAAAAATGGCTTTTTATAACAAAAGTGCCGTGATCTTTGTAAATGCAGAAATGGTCACGCCATTTCTATCACTTGTTTTTTTGGGAGTAGTACAGATTATGAAAAAGATTATCGCCCTTGCCGTTGCTGCAGCATTTACCGCACCTGTAGCATTTGCTGATGTCGAACTCGGCCCATTCAGCATTTACGGCACTGCAGCTACTGCAGTTGAAGTAATCTCAGTAGAAAACAACACGGGCAAGAATCTAGCACCCACTGCAGACAGCCAAACCCGCCTGATGGATCAAACATCAAAGTTGGGTTTTAAAGCTAAATACGACTTAGGCAATGATTTTTTTGCTCTTGCACAAGTAGAAAGCCGTTTTTACCTTGGCAATAACGGTGACAACACCGATGACAAGGCAGAAATCGGTAGCCGTAATACATTTGTAGGGATCGGCGGCAAGCAAGTAGGTACTTTGCGTCTGGGTCGTTATGACAATGCTTACAAATTGTCTTTAAAACAAATTGTTCCTACCCTATACGGCAATCTGAATGATGCATCATCAACTTACGGCTCTAAGCAAATTCTGAATCGCTTAGGTGCTCGTCAAGGTGATATGGTTGCTTACGAAACACCAGATTGGTCTGGTTTCAGCGGTAACTTAAGCTACAACTTTGGTAAAGACTCAACTAACTCGATCTCTTCTGGTTCAACTGAGTTTGCTTTATCCACCACCACAACGCCAGCTACCATTTCTAAAGTGGTTGTTCCAAGCAATACACCTGCAACAGACCTAATGGGCCAAGTTGCTTTAGGTATTGCTTACAAGCACAGCATGTTCAATGTTGGCTTTGGTTACACATCGCTGAGCAATGCAGCGTGGAAGTTGGATGGTTCAAGCGGCGCTAAAGCACAAAATCTGGCTTCGTCCAGCCTAGGTGGCACGCAAAAACTTGAAGCTTACCAACTTGGTGGTCAAGTTAACTATATGGACTTTAGCGCGGGTGCAGTATTCGAACGCACATCGTCCAGCGTAAGCGGCCAAACTGCGGCTAAGAACTTTGATCAAACACAAAATGTATTTGGTTTGATCGCTGGCTACAAAAAAGATGCTTTGGAAGTTCAAGTTCAGTACGCTAAAGCCAATGATGTAGATGGTACAACAACAACAGCAACTGGCGGCCAACAAGCGAGTGTTGCTGTAGGTTATCAAGTTCACAAATATGTACAAGCAGTCGCTTCTTTCACTAAAGTACACAACCAAACTAATGCTAGCTTCACTTCAGCATCTGGCTTTGCTTTAGCTAAAAGCAACGGTATGAATCAGTTCGCACTGGGTCTGGTTGGTAAATTCTAAGAACTAAGATTCAATTGAAAGTTATCAATCAAAAGACCTCCAATTCGCTTGGAGGTCTTTTTTGTTATAAATCAATCAAAATCAAATTTAAGCTTGTCGCTTCTTTGCCCTTTCGTGTGCTGATTTAAGATTTTTAACTATTTAGATCGCTATCCCTTAAAACCACGCCCCAAAATTAGCCTGCCAAGCTTGCACATTTTCACCCTTAGTAAAACTCAAACCAATTCTTAAATCCGCATCTTTAGAATGCGCTGGGCGCATGGTGCCAAAAGTAAAACCAACCTCAGTTTGATAATTACTAAATAACGCTGTGCCGCTATATCGGCTATCCACGATATAAGCCTCCCAAGTCAGTGGGTCAGCGCCAAAGCGCCAAGGGCTATCCCGAGAATAAAGCAGGCCATTATTAAATACCGTATTGGCAATTCCAGGATCAAATGATTTACCGTCAATAGTTAATCTTAGGGCTTTATAATAGCCAAGCATATTACCCAAGGTAATTGCATAATCATCCCCACGCCATACATAGCTAGAGCCAATTGCCCCAGAGCCCATTACAGCAGCACCAGCTAATTCCCTAGAGAACGTGCCTCGCCCCGAGCCAGTAATACTTACTACCCAGTTTTCAAAGATCGGCCGACGATAAAAAATACCTAGGCTGCCATCGTAGCCCGTTGCTCCATCCGTTGCGGTATAGCCAAGCGGCAAATCAACAATTAACTCATGATTTGCTTCAGGGAATTGATAAGCGTAAGTAATAGGCAGGTTGTAGCTATCGCTCTCCATCTCTTTGGCGTTGCCAACGGCATCACTTCGCATATGTTTGAAATTAGCGCCAATACCAAAGCGGTGGCTTCCTTCAGCGCCTTGCGCCACCACCGCAGTCGTATTTCTGGCACCAAACCACATTAGCTTGGCATCATTTGCCACAGCACGCGACATTAAACTATTTGGATTGCCTGCAATAGGATCAACGGGGGATACAGAGACTAAATGGCGCACCATTTTCTCTAATAAATCAGTATGATTTTTTAGATATTCTTTTAATAAATCTCGGCTTTCGTTACGTGTATTGCCAGTAAATGATTCATTGATTTCCAATGCGGGGATTTGGAAAGTCAACGTGGTTTTACCCTGCTGAGGGAACGCCAATTGAATGGGCATACCACGAAAATTAAGCACGCTATTAATCGCCTCATTGCCCTGATAGCTAGGGAAAATGGTTTTTAGCTTGTCTTCATAATAAACATTGGCAGCTTCTTCGGCAGTGGCAAAGCTACCCTGCCCAACTTGGCCATTCATCGTGGCAGTAAAATCAAATACGCCTGCTTGGCTATTTAGCGTCCAAGCAGAGCAAAGAATCAGAGACAAAATACGAGGGGTGGCTTGCATGGCTGTGCTCCAAAACAATATGTATCTGTTTTAGATGCTGCAGTGCAAAAATCAAGCCATTGCTGGGGCAAGAAAAGAGAGAGGCTGGGAAGGCACGACGTGCAGGCACGGCATGCCGTGCCCCTACTTGCTTAAAATATACTTACGCACTGCACTATTGTGCTCGTCTAAAGTATTAGAAAACACCGAGCTACCATCGCCTTTTGCTACAAAATAAAGGGCCGTTGTGGGGGCAGGATTGAGTGCAGCTTTAAGTGCAGCATCCCCTACCATAGCAATCGGAGTGGGTGGCAAACCACTACGGGTGTACGTGTTGTACGGCGTATCCGTGAGTAAATCTACTTTGCGTAAACGTCCATCCAGTGACTCCCCCACGCCATAGATCACGGCAGGGTCGGTTTGCAAGCGCATGCCAATACGCAAACGGTTCACAAATACACCCGCCACCAAGGGCCGATCACTGGCGCGGCCAGTTTCTTTTTCGACTAAAGAAGCCAAAATCAAGGCTTCATAAGGCGTTTTAAGCTGTACATTGGCGGAGCGCTCTGCCCACGCTTTATCTAATTTGGCTTGCATGCGCTGGTGGGATCTGGCCAGCAGTTTCAAATCTGAGCTGCCCTTATCCACATGATAGGTGTCAGGAAAAAACAAGCCTTCTGGGCTAATTGCGCTCACACCCAGCTCTGCCAACAATTCTGTATCACTTAATAGGGCCGTATCATGGCGTAGATGCGGATTATTATTTAGTGACTTGCGCAGATCACGCCAGTTTGCCCCTTCAATCAAAGTAAACGTCAGCGTGGTGGTGTCGCCATTGCTCAGCTTTTCTAATAGCTGCCACGGGCTCAGCACGGTGCTTAAATTATAACTCCCCGCTTTAAGCTGCTTATCTTTACCGCTTATGCGGGCTAGCAGCAAAAAGGGGATGGGCTGATCAATCACCCCTTGCCTGACCAATTGATCGGCTACCTTTTTTACCCCGCCCGATTCAATAACAAAGTCTTGCGGCGTTTTATATACAAGCGGCGTGCTGGCGTATTGATATATCCAAACGCCAATAGCGCAGGCCAAGCCAATTAACAGCAGCATTAAGCGCCCAAGTAAACGAGAAAATCCGCCCTGTGGTTTTTTCTTTACAGCCATTCTGGCAATTTACCTTAAATATTGTTATTTAGAGTGACCTGCTTAAACCCAATCCTCTCCCACAAAGGGCGAGGGGTGTTATATCCAGCTTAAATTGACCTGATGATGTCTCTTGCTCAAACAAAGCCATATATTGCATATATCCCTTCATATCGATCATCTCAGGTAAACCACAACAATGAGCAAGAGGCATAACTCAGATAAATTGATAGGATGCTGCATAAACCCGCCATGAATCAGCTTTAGGGCATTTTTTATTCCGAGCTGTCTGTGGCAGGCGTCGGGCCCTTTACTTCTGTTCCTTCTAAGCCTTGCTGACGTTTCACTTCAAAAAATCGTTGTACCGTTGCCAATTCCCTAGATCTAAACATCGGCGGCAAGCTTTTCCAAATCATTTTTCCGTATTGTTTTTCAACTAAGCGCTTATCCGCAATCATCAAAATACCAATATCGGTTTCATCCCGAATCAACCGCCCCGCGCCCTGTTTTAGGGTAATCGCCGCATGCGGCACTTGATAATCCATAAAGGCACTGCGGCCCGATTTATTAATCTGCTCAATCCGCGCCGACAGCACCGGATCATCCGGCGGGCTAAAAGGCAGCTTATCAATCACGACTAAAGAAAGCTGCTCGCCTTTTACATCGATACCTTCCCAAAACGTTTGGCTCGCTACTAAGATAGCATTGGGTGCTAGGCGAAACTTATCCAGAAGCTCGGTACGCGAGCCTTGGCCTTGCAGAAACACCGGCCAATCTAGCCCTGCAGCCTTTAGCTTTTCTTGCACAATTTCATGCGCCTCACGCATCGCGCGTAAGCTGGTAAACAGCAAGAAGGCATGGCCTTGGGTAGTCAACAGCAGCGGCCAAGCTTTTTCCATCACCTGTTTAGTAAAATCTGGCGCATTGGGCTCCGGCATATCTTGCGGCACATACAGCACGGCTTGTTGCTTGTAATCAAAAGGACTTTCCCAAGTGGCTTCAACCGCATCCCAAAGCCCCAGCTCGTGCTTAAAATGGTTGAAATGCCCATTTACCGCCAAAGTGGCCGAGGCAAACACCCAAGCGCGCGGGTGAGACTTAAGTTGCTTTTGAAACAACTGGGCGATATTCAGCGGCGTGGCATGCAAGATCAAGCCATGCTGCAACACATCCACCCAATGCACGTTTTCTTCATCATCCCCAGCCATCCAGCGCTTGAGAATCGCCACGCTTTCTAGCGCCCGAATCTGGCAATTTTCTAGCCCTTCTGCCCGCTCAGATTGCTTACCAAGCAAATCGCAGAGCATGGCCAGCTTTTCAGCAACAAGCTCTAAAGCAGGCATAAATTCTGGATTTTGCTGCTGCAACTGATGCAGTGGCGAGCGCGTTGCATCGGACTTAAACACCAAGCGCAAATCTTTAACCGCTTTTTCTAAAGCCTCTGCCGCAGCGGGGAGCAGAATAAAATCTTTGGCCGCCACCAGCGCCTCAGCCCGCGAATCCCTGGCTAAATCAACCAGTTGCCCCGAAGTCAGTGTTTCACCAAAAAATAGGCTGGCGACTTCAGGCAGCTGATGCGCCTCATCAAAAATAACGGTATTACAGGCGGGGAGCAGCTCTCCCGCGCCTTCATCCTTTAACCACACATCGGCAAAGAATAGATGGTGGTTTACCACCACCACATCGGCCTCTTGCGCATCTTTACGCGCTTTTAGCACAAAGCAATCTTTGTGGCTTGGACACTCTTGGCCTAAGCAATTATCCCGCGTAGAAGTAACATGGCCCCAAATCGGCGCGTTTTCTGCAACCCCTGGGCAGGCAGCCTTGTCGCCGGAAATAGCCGTCTTGGTATAGCGCTGCACTTTCACTAAATCGGCAATATCTTCTTTGCGCATAAAGCGTCCTTCTTGCTCGGTGCGCGCCAAATGATAATGGCAAACATAATTCGAACGACCCTTTAATAAGGCAATCGTCACCGGCACCTGCAACACTTTACGCACCGTTGGAATATCACGGGCAAACAACTGATCTTGCAGTGTTTTAGTCCCCGTAGACACAATCACCTTGCCCCCAGACAGCAGTGCGGGCACCAAATAAGCAAAGGTTTTGCCGGTGCCAGTACCCGCCTCAGCAATCAACTGGCCTTGGTTCTTGATGGCAGTTTCCACAGCCTGCGCCATTTCTAATTGCTGCGTGCGCAATTTATAGCCGGGAAAAGCATCGGCAAAGGGGCCGTCGTCGGCAAAAACCGCATCAAGGGACATAAATGAAAACCAAAAAGCAAAGACAGGATTGTAACAAGATGACGGCACTTGCCTGTAAATTGATTACTAACTGATGTTACGCACAAGGACATTTAGTCCATGAAAAAAATAACCACGCATGCTCTTCAAGCGTCAACAGACACTAATAAGCACTTCATTTTAATGGCTAACGGATGTTACGCATAAAGACTACTTGTCCACGAAAACACTATATTCACGAAAAAATGGGTCAAACAAGGATAATTTCCTTCTGTTTTTTTAGCATGATGCGTAGATGAGTTGCTTAATCACTATTTGATATTAAATATAATGATCCAAATTAATTCAAAAATAATGGCCATGCGGCATCTGTTTGTGCTTTTTGTGTTTTTAGTGGACTACTTATTTTTTGATCTTGTTGCGTAACATCAGTGACTCAATAAAAAAAACACATGAATGTGAATAGCTTGCGCTAAGCCACGCCAACGGCGCTTGCACGGGTCGCTACATGTTTATCGCTACTAATTTAATGCTTATTTTCATCTGCCCTAAGATGCGCAAAGCGCAGCACCGCATCGATCACCGGCAGCCCCGCTGCCGCTTGTGGATGATTAATAAACACCACCACCACCAAAGTTTGGCCTTTGCTGTCTCTTACAAAACCCGCTGCAGCGCGAACATCGCGCAAAGTGCCGGTTTTGATATGCGCTTCACCGGCCATACTAGCGAGGCGTTTTTTCATCGTGCCATCTAGCGCTACCAGCGGCATGGAGGAAATAAACTCTGCGGCGTATGGGCCTTGCCAAGCATCAATGAGTAAATCCGCCATATGCCGTGCACTGATTTGCTCTTGCCTAGATAAACCCGAGCCGTTTTCCATCTTTAGCTCATCAAATATTTTGCCACGGCTGCTTAGCCAGCGGCTAACCGCCGCAAAAGATTTGGCGGAAGAATCTTTCCCAACCTCGCCAGCGCCCAAACTCAGGTAAAGCTGCCGCGCCATGGTGTTATTGCTAAATTTATTAATATCGCGAATCACGCTGGCCAAATCTGGCGAGCGATTCGTTAATAAGAGTTGCGCATCGCTTGGTACTACGCCAGCCCGATTCACCCCCGTAATTACTCCACCCTGCTCCGCCCATAGGCTGCGAAATAAGCTGGCGGTATAGCTAGGGTGATCGAGCAGCGCCAAATAGCGCTCAGTGCTGCAGCCCATAGGCATGCTGCCGCTTAAGCTAATTTTGGCGCTACTGCCTTGGTTATCGATGTTGAGCTGGAGTTTGTTTTTTAATGCGGCACAATTACCCGCAGGGCCGCTACTGAGGCGGTTATCTAATTGCACGGTGGCCAAATTAGGCTCTAGCGATGCAACAACCCCACTGGCCTCGCTACGTAAGGACAGGCGCACACTTTTTAAATTACTAAGTAAGCTATCAGGCGTGACTAAAAAAGGCCGATACGGCTCTTCACCATCATCGTCATAGGCGCTTGTATCTGCGCCTTGGCTAAAATAGCTGCGATCAAGAACTAAATCGCCCCTGATCTCTCTGACACCTGCGATCTTTAAATCGCGCAGCATTAGCCAAAACCGCTCTAAATTCAGTTTTGGATCACCGTATCCCTTTATGTAAAGATCGCCGTTTAAAATGCCATTTACAGGCTTGGCGCTTGAGTAGACTTCCGTGTTCCACTGATAAGCTGGGCCTAAAAGCGACAATCCAGCGTAGCTTGTCACCAGTTTCATGGTAGATGCTGGGCTGGCGGGCTTATCACCCTGATAATAGAGTGCTGGTAAAGACGATTGCAGCGGTACAATCGCCAAACTTAAAGCCTCAGCGGGCAATTTAGCCGCCTTAAGAGCGCTTAAAATTTCAGCAGGTAGCTCGGCAGCGTGGGCTTGACCCATGCTTAGCGCGCAAAAGAGAAATAACTTTTTTAAGCTTATTTGGGTATTTTTCAAGAAGATCCCTTTTTGTGAGCGGCCTGACGCGCTTGCCAAGCGGCATAATCAACAAGGTATTGAGCGCGTAAAACATAATAAATATCAAAGACACAGCTATCCCCACAGCCGCTTCCACAGCAGGATTCAAACTCTGGCTCTATCGGCGCTTCGGGTGGTGGATCGTTTTCGAACTGATTATCTAGTGGCTGCATCATGGTAGAATTCATCTATGGCTTATCAAGTACTGGCACGCAAATGGCGGCCCAAATCATTCTCCCAACTGGTTGGGCAAGAACACGTGATCAAAGCGTTGGCAAATGCCTTCGAAAATGATCGATTACATCACGCCTATCTCTTAACCGGCACACGCGGCGTGGGTAAAACCACCATCGCGCGGATTATGGCAAAAGCGCTGAACTGTGAAACCGGCGTCACCGCCACACCCTGCGGTGTGTGCTCGGCGTGTACGCAGATTGACGCGGGGCGCTTTGTTGATCTTTTAGAGATCGACGCAGCATCGAACACCGGTATCGACAATATTCGCGAAGTGCTCGACAACGCGCAGTATTCACCGACCGCCGGGCGGTTCAAAGTGTACATCATCGACGAAGTACACATGCTGTCAAAAAATGCCTTTAACGCCATGCTTAAAACGCTGGAAGAGCCACCTGCCCACGTTAAATTTATTTTAGCCACTACCGATCCGCAAAAAGTCCCCATCACGGTATTGAGCCGCTGTTTACAATTCTCCCTGCGCCAAATGACGCCACAGCAAGTTTCCGGCCATTTGCAACAGGTATTAGGTGCAGAAAACATCCCTTTTGAGCAGGGTGCGCTGAATATTCTAGGCCATGCGGCCAATGGCTCGATGCGCGATGCGCTCAGCCTATTAGATCAAGCCATTGCCTATGGTGGCGGCGATGTTGGCGAATTAGCCGTGCGCGCCATGCTGGGCGCGGTAGACCAAAGTTATTTATTTGAAATTTTAGAAGCACTTATCGCAGGTGATGGCGCAGCGGTTTTAGCCAGCGCCGATGCCATTGCTGGCCGAGGTTTATCCTACGAATCTGCGCTGCATGAGCTAGCCCATTTGCTGCATCAAATTGCCGTGGCCCAAGCCGTGCCTAAAGCATTGGCAGACGATTTGCCCCAGCGTGAGCAAATTGCCGCACTTGCCCTCGCCATGAGCCCCGAAGACACGCAGCTCTATTACCAGATTGCCCTGCATGGCCGCCGTGATTTGCCACTTGCCCCCGATGAATACGCGGGCTTTAGCATGACGCTACTGCGCATGCTGGCCTTCGCGCCTGCGGCGGCTAGTTTTATATCACCAGTAGCACCTAATTTGATATCGCCAGCGGCGGCTAATCAAGCATCTTCTGTGACATCAAGCCAAACAGCTGCTTCAACACCTAATCAAACATCTCCGGCAAATGTAGAGCAGCCAGAGCAAACAGCACCAGCCCCTGCACCACGCCCAAGCCCAGCTACGCCTGCCCCGCAGCAAGCAGCGCCACGCCCACCGATCAGCGATGAGCCGCATTACGATGCACCGCCTTGGCACGAGGAAGAACACGCCGCGCCAGCACCCGCCGCTCAAGCCGCCCCTTTTAAAGGAGACTGGCGTGCGCTGATCTTGCAGCTTAAGCTGGGTGCCGCAGGAATGCTCGCGCAAAACGCCGAATTGCTGGGTTATACCGATAGCTCGATCGAACTATTAGTAGGTGAAGAGCACATCGCAGTAGCAAGCCGTGCTTATCAAGAAAAGCTACGTGAAGCGCTCAGCAATCACTTTGGCAAAGATATTTTACTGACCATCACCCTTGGCTCAGCCAGTGGCGACACCCCTGCAGCCATCGCCTTAAGGGAGAAAATGGCACGCCTTGCCAGCGCAACACAATCGATTCAAAACGATCCCTTTGTACAATCAGTAGTTCGGGATTTTGGCGCAACGGTGATCCCTGATTCAATCAAGCCCTTATAAAGCAATTAGCAACATATGCTGTAAAGATTTTGTAGGGTGGGCTCTTGCCCACGCAGCAATTTATTTAATTTCTGTAAGCAGTTTAACCAAGGAGTAACAACAATGTTTGGTAAAGCCGGCATGGGCAATCTGATGAAACAAGCCCAACAAATGCAAGAAAACATGGAAAAAGCCAAGAACGAGTTGGCAACAGTCGAAGTAGAAGGCCAAGCCGGAGCAGGCATGGTTAAAGTGGTGATAACTTGCGCCAATGTGGTCAAACGCGTCAGCTTGGATGACAGCCTGCTTAGCGATGATAAAGATATGCTAGAAGACCTGATCGCCGCAGCCTTTAACGATGCAGTGCGTAAGGCAGAAACCACATCTGCAGCAAAAATGGCGGGCTTTACCGCCGGCATGCAACTGCCACCTGGCTTTAAAATGCCGTTTTAATCCTTATTAAGCAGCCGAAAGAATTAAAACCCAAGTCTTGAACCACGGAGAAAAAGGAGAACACAGAGGCCCACGGAGCAACCCAAAATAAACGGTTGTTTCTCCGTGAAACTCCATGCTCTCCGTGCCCTCTGTGGTTCAAGATTTGGGTTTTGTATTTAGACTTTACTCATTCATATTTTTTTGCACGTAAAGAGCACTATGTCCACGCCTCCATCGCTGCATGCACTGATCAGTGCTTTAAAAACCCTGCCTGGCATTGGCCCAAAATCCGCGCAAAGGATGGCTTTTTATTTGATGCAGCGCGATCAAAAAGGCGCGGCGGATTTAGCCACGGCGCTGAATAATGCACTGGGCAAACTCAAACACTGCAGCCTGTGTAATACCTTTGCCGAAGTGGATCTGTGCGACATCTGTAGCGATGATAAACGCCAGCACAATCTGCTCTGCGTGGTTGAAATGCCAACGGATCTGATGATGCTGGAGCAAACACTGGCTTTTCATGGCCGCTACTTTGTCTTGATGGGCCGACTTAGCCCGCTGGATGGTATTGGCCCTGGCGATATTGCCTTGCAAAGGCTGCTAGAGCGCGCCAGCGATGGCATTGTAGAAGAAGTGATTTTAGCCACCAATTTCACCACCGAAGGCGAAGCCACCGCCCACTATTTAGCCGAAATGTTGCGCGCACGTGGGCTAAAAGTCAGCCGTATCGCCCGTGGCATGCCAGTTGGCGGCGAACTAGAGCACGTCGATGCAGGTACGCTAGCCCAAGCCATGTTAGAGCGGCGCAGCGTTTAAACTAATGCGTCGACATTTTAGAAAACAGCTGTAGCACCACCACGCCGCTCACAATCAAACTTAAACCAATAATCGCGGGCCAATCTGGCTTTTGCCCATAGAGCAACATGGCCACCACAGTCACCAGCATAATACCCATCCCCGACCATATGGCATAAGCCATCCCCACTGGCACACTTTTTAGCACTATAGACAGCAGCCAAAACGCCACACCATAGCCAATCACCACTACCAAACTAGGCATCAAGCGGCTAAAGCCTTCAGTCGCCTTTAACGCCGAAGTGGCCACCACCTCCGCCACAATTGCCAGCGCTAATAATAAATATGCATTCATAGATAAACACCCAAAAACAAGCCCACCATCTTACGATAAGTGGGCTTGTTGTAATGGGCGAATAATTACTAGTCGGCTGCTTAACTGAAGCTTCTATAACGAAGACAGGGCACATGTCTAGCCTAATCCGCCGCTTCAGTAGCGGCGGTTAAGTCCAACAAGCTACCATGCTACTCAATTCTTAATCCGCTTTCCGAATCAAAAATCACCGCCTTACTCATATCCAAAGATAAACGCAGCGTCTCGCCTGGCCGTTTAACGGCTCTTGGATGCACACGAGCCACAACGGGGCTGTGGTTTATTTCAGTAAAGATCATGGTATCCGGCCCTGTTGGCTCGGTTAATTGCACCAGGCAGCCCAAGCCGTTGGCTTCCCTTTCTGCTACATCCAATTGCTCAGGCCGAATACCTAATAATATCTTTTGCCCTACTCTATTTTGTAATTCTGCACTCTGTTTAACGGCTAAAAATTGAATATCACTTTCTGACTGCAAACTCACCCCAATTACACCATCTTGCTCGGCCAAATGGCAGGGAATAAAATTCATTGAAGGTGAGCCAATAAAGCCCGCCACAAATAAATTGGCTGGCTTTTCATAAATCTCTTGTGGGCTACCAAACTGCTGAATCACCCCATCTTTCATTACTGCAATTTTATCACCTAACGTCATCGCCTCTATTTGATCATGCGTTACATAAACAATGGTGGTTTTTAAGCGTTGATGTAATTGCTTAATTTCTGTGCGCATTTCCACGCGTAATTTAGCGTCTAAATTGGATAATGGTTCATCAAATAAAAATAGAATTGGGTTTCTAGCCAAAGCACGGCCCATTGCCACCCGCTGCCGCTGCCCGCCTGATAACTCAGCTGGTTTTCTATGTAAAAGCGGGGTGATTTGCAGCATTTTAGATACGCGCTCAATAATTTCATCCTGCTCTGCTTTAGGCACGCCCCGTGTTTCTAAACCAAATGCAATATTCTGTCTTACACTCATGGTGGGATAAAGCGCGTAGCTTTGAAACACCATCGCAATATCCCGATCTTTTGGCGGCACATTGTTTACTTTTCGCCCCGCAATATAAATTTCGCCACTGGTTGGCGCTTCTAAGCCAGCAATAATATTCATTAGCGTGGATTTTCCACAGCCAGAAGGCCCCACTAAGATTAGAAATTCGCCTGCTTCAATGGCAATATCAATGCCTTTTAAAATATCAACATCACCAAAACTTTTGATGATATTTTTAATTGCCAGTGCGCCCATTATTAAATCCTTCCGGTATTAAATTACCGTGCCGCGTGGGCAAATAAACCTGGCCCACCCTCTATGATTAAAAACATCACCCTTTTACTGCACCGGCGGTTAAACCACGCACAAAATATTTACCAGCAAAGACATACACCAAAATGGTGGGCAAGGCGGCAATAATGGCAGCGGCCATATCTACGTTGTATTCTTTAACCGAAGTTGAAGTATTCGCCAGATTATTTAAACCCACCGTAATCGGCTGGCTATCCCCAGCCGAAAAAACCACCCCAAATAAAAAATCATTCCAAATATTAGTAAACTGCCAAATCAGCGTCACCATAATAATAGGGGTCGACATGGGTAAAACAATCTTAAAGAATATTCGCCAAAATCCAGCACCATCTAGCCGTGCAGCTTTAATCAGCTCATCTGGAATACCCACGTAGTAATTTCTAAAAAATAAAGTAGTTGAGGCTAATCCACAGACCACATGCACAAACACCAGCCCCGTTGTAGAGCTGGCAATCCCCATCCAGCCTAAGGTCTGTGCCATAGGCAGCAGTAATACTTGAAACGGCATAAATACGCCAAATAAAATCATGGCAAATATAATTTCAGAACCTTTAAAGCGCCACTTAGCCAATACATAACCATTAATCGCTCCAAGAGTGGTAGAGATTAATACGCCAGGAATCACCATTCGTACTGAATTAAAAAAATAAGAAGATAAACCGCGGCATTCTACCCCTGTACAAGCGGATGACCATGCCTTACCCCAAGCCGCAAAAGAAATGGCCGTAGGAAAAGAAAGTAAATTACCGCTTCTTATTTCTTCCAGCCCTTTAACTGAAGTAATAAACATCACATAGAGTGGCAATAGATAATAAAAAGCAGCAAGACACAGCACGCTATAAAGCAGGGTTCGGCCCAGTGTATTAGCCATTTCTTTTACCTCGCAATTCGGAATAAAGGTAAGGCACTACTAAGGCTGCTACCGTAGCCAGCATCATCATTGAGCTGGCCGCGCCCACTCCCATTTGCCCGCGGGTAAATGCCATGGCATACATAAAGGTGGCGGGCACATCGGACGAAAACCCTGGCCCCCCCCCCGTCAGGGCCATGACCAAATCAAAACTTTTAATTGCGATATGCGATAAAATCATTAAGGTAGAAAAAAATACGGGCCTTAAAGCGGGGAGAATTATTTTCCAATAGATTCTGGGCAAAGATGCCCCATCAATTTGCGCTGCTTTTAAAATTGAATCATCAACCCCACGCAAACCTGCCAAAAACAAGGCCATGACAAATCCAGACGATTGCCATACCCCTGCAATCACCACGGTGTAAATCGACATATCTGAATTGACTAACCAATCAAAAGTAAAATTGGTGAATCCCCAATCGTGCATGAGTTTTTCTAAACCCAAGCCAGGATTTAACATCCATTTCCAAGCTGTGCCCGTTACCACAAAAGATAAAGCCATTGGATACAAATAAATAGTACGCAATGCGCCTTCACCGCGTATTTTTTGATCTAGAAAAATAGCCAAACCAATACCAATCGCCATGCCACTACCAATAAACAAGCTCGCAAAAATAAATAGATTTTTAACTGCAACCCACCAACGCTCATTTTCAAACAGTATTTGATATTGCGCTAATCCTGCCCAAGTTAAATTGGGCATTAAGCGCGAAGTGGTAAAAGATAAATAACCATTCCAAACAATAAAGCCATATAGAAAGATTAGCGTTAATAAAAAGGATGGCGCTAAAACGAGGCGCGGCAGCCAGCGCTCTGTGAAGCCGTAATGCGCCTCTTGAGCCGATATAGACATGGGGTTCTCCAGCAGCGAATAATGCAATCAGCAAGGGGCAGCATTGCCGCCCCTTGGGTCTACATGTTTACTTTATTTTTGCTGCCGCAGCTAATTTAACGCTTGCTTGCTGAGCAGTCATCGCATCATTATTCCAAAATTGCGAAATCACATCAGCCACCGCACCCTGCGTAGCAGAATGCATTGCCATACCGTGTGCCCAAGATGGCAGCAAAGATCCTTTAGCAGAGCTTGCTTTAAAATCTTCGGCAGATTTTTTGCCGCAATCATCAAACTTACTCATATTCATGCCTTGGCGCACCGGAATCGAGCCTTTATTTAAGTTAAATATTTCTTGAAATTCTGGGCTCATCAAGGTGACCGCCAAATCTTTTTGCCCTTTTTCAGCCTCTTTATTCGGCAATTTAAACATCGCAAAGCTATCGATATTGAAGGTATATACCGCCGCTGTACCAGGCGCTGGAACACAGAGGAAATCTTTACCAGGTACTTTGCCTGCGGCTAAAAACTCACCTTTAGCCCAGTCACCCATAATTTGCATCGCGGCCTTGCCATTAATCACCATAGACGTGGCTAGATTCCATTCACGGCCAGGCGCATTTTTATCGGTATAAGGTTTTAGTTTTTTGTAGGTTGTAAGTGCCTTAATCATATTGGCGCTTTGTAGCGTGGCGGGGTCAAGCTGAATAAAAGCTTTTTTGTAGAAATCACTGCCACCAACACCCAGTGCAACGGCTTCAAACACGGTAGCATCCTGCCAAGGCTGGCCACCATAGGCCAAGGGCTGAATACCCGCTTTTTGCAAGGCATCAGCGGTTTTAAAAAACTCATCCCACGTTGTTGGCACTTTCGCATTGGCTTTTTTGAGTAAATCAGGATTCACCCACAGCCAATTGACCCGATGCACATTAACGGGGGCAGCAACATAGCTGCCTTTATATTTCATCACATTTGCCACAACAGGAGGAAGAAGCTTATCCCAGCCTTCTTTTTTTGCGACATCATCAAGAGATGCTAATACGCCTTCGTCGCCCCATTCTTGAATCGATGGGCCTTTAATTTGTGCTGCAGCCGGTGGCTGCCCAGATACCACACGGGTTTTAAGCGCCGTCATGGCGTTATCCCCTGCCCCACCTGCTACTGCAAAATCTTTCCACTTGTGGCCTTTGGCCTCAAGCATTTTTTTAAGTTCTACGGCGGCTTTAGCTTCTCCGCCAGAAGTCCACCAATGCAAGACCTCTACATCGGCAGCGTGCACAGAAAATGCAATTGAAAAACTAGCAGCCAGTAAACTCACCTTCAGTTTTTTCATCATCGATTTCCTCTTGTTGAATACGCACTTAAGTGAATCTGTACGCTGGACTTACCTTATGCCAACGGCAAGAGTAATTCAAATGAGGCAAAATACGATTGGGCAATAAACCTAGGGCGAACACCCTATTAAAATTGGAGTAAAGTTTATTTTGAATGTGAATATAAATGACTAGCTTGGGACTTTACATATTGTTGGGCTTCGTTTAACAACACCAAGCTACACCTATTAAGTCGGCATATTTAAAGCAGTTCGCGTTATTGCGCTTCACTAATAAGCAACAACACGAACCGTAGGCCTAGGCTTAAATCTCAGAAATTTGCACTCCTTTTAAAGAGGCGGCTAAGCCTCCTGCTGAGCGCACTTTTAGCTTGGTATAGATACGGGCACGATGCACTTCAACCGTTTTAATACTGATTTCTAATTCATCGGCTATTTGCTTATTGAGCCGCCCAGTTAATAGCTCGCGCAATACCTCACGCTCACGCGGAGTAAGACTTTCTAAGCGCTCATCCAAGGATTGGCGGGCATTCCAAGCACTACGCGCCTCTTCATCCCTTGCCAAGCATGCTTCAATTCTAGAAACCAACAAGCCATAGTCACATGGCTTTTCCAAGAAATCCATTACCCCATCTTTTACTGCAGCAACGGCCATGGGTACATCGGCGTGGCCCGTTAAGAAAATAACTGGCGGCAAATAAAAGGACGTTTTTAGCTCGCTATACAGCTCCAGACCACTCATACCAGTCATACGAACATCAATAATTAAGCAACTATAATCTGCCGCATCGGCGTCATTTAGAAAGTGCTCTGCAGACTCAAAACCAAACACCGGCCATTGATGCGCTTCAAATAAAATTTGTAGTGCATCACGTACAGCAGAGTCATCATCAATTACAGCAATAGGTCGCATACAATTACCTTTAATAGATAGTAATAATTCGAAAGCTCAAGGAAATAAACGTAATCACTTCTCACATAATTATTCAATCTATATGTAAAAGCTCAATCAGTGATTAAGACAAAACAATAGGGAGGCGAAAAATAAAGCAACTGCCGCCACCAGGATTCGCTTGAATCTTTAAATGCCCTTGATGCTGCTCAATCACAGAGCGGCAAATATTCAAGCCAATCCCCATCCCCTCGGGTTTACTGGTGTAAAAAGATTGAAACAATTTACTAGGATCTGAAATCCCTGAACCACGATCAGCCACACACACCTCTAGCCAATCTTTACCGACCTCGGCACTGACTCTGATCTCCCTCAGCGCTACTGGGGTATCAAGCATCGCTTCCATGCCATTTTTTAATAAATTAAACAGCACTTGCTCCAACATCACGCCATCACCCATTACTTTGGGCAAATCATCATCTAAATCAATCAGTATCCGACTATGGTATTTTCTGGCCATGGGCTCTAATAGCTGTATTGGCACGGCTAATAATTCAGTGAAATCACACACCTCACTTTTAGATGCACGTCTTGATGAGAAATTACGAATCCCGCTAATAATTTGCCCCGCCCTACGTGCTTGCTCGCCCATTTTGACCAAGATATGCCGTACCGAATTTTTTTCATCCCGTGATAATATCTCTTCGCCTGCTGCAGCATAGCCCGCAATCGCAGCCAGAGGTTGATTCAGCTCATGTGCAAGGCTAGAAGCAAGCTCGCCCATGCTGACTAATCTGGCGGTATGCTGTAATTTTTCTTCACGGCTTCGGTCCTCTTCTGCTGCTAGCCGCCTTTCAGTAATATCTGCCGCAATCTCTAGCCACACTACATGACCATCTACCCATTGAATTCGGCGACGCTGCACTAAAAACCAGCGCCCACTTACGGGATCAAGCCGTTCCGCTTCTGATACGCCCTGCGGCAGCAGTGGCCACATACAGCACTCGCCATCGGCAAACAGCGGGAAGGTATCGCTATGGTGACGATTACGATAGCGCACCACGCCACTACTCACATCAAAGACGGACACCGCAGCATCTAAGCCTTCCAGCACCGTAAGCAGCTGTTTACGTGATTCTGCCAGCGCCTCACGCTCACGCTTGATTTCTGTTACATCATATAAAGAGGCCATCCAACCACGATGCTCGCCTCGGCCATCTACCAAGCGTGATGAATAAAGCCGCACATCAAAACGCTCGCCATCTCGACGCATAAAGCGCAAGGCAAAACCATTACTTGGGCATTCTCCCGACAATAAAGATTGCCATGCACTAGCACAGACACTGAGCTCTTCAGGGGCCCAATACGGCATAGGCGAGGCCTTGCCTAGCAATTCAACTTGGCTGCGTCCCACCATGCTACAAAAAGCCAAATTGGCATAAATTAAATGCCCAGCCGGATTAATCGCCAATAAGCCGGTGGTTAAGGAGTCTTCCATTGCCGCACGAAAACGCATCTCATCACGCAGTGCGTCTTCCGCTTGTTGGCGTTGCTGCATGCGTTTTCTAAGTAAACGCAGCGCAAAGATCAATGCCACCAGTAAAGCAAACACCACACCGAGCAGCCAAAGCTGCGTTACCGAGGTTTTTTCATGCCGCACACTGGCGCGTAATTTAAGCCCATGCCCCAATGGCTCAAAGCCTACTGAGCGGCTAACACCCGACATACTGAGGCGAGCATCACGGGGAGCAAGCACATTGCCACTACTATCTAACAAGGATAAATCGTAGCGCTGCACCATCCACCATGGCACGCGCTGCTGCAAAATAGCGGGTAAGGCATAGGAGGCTAAAACCGAGCCTAAATAAACCGTGCCACGAAATGCCGGAACCACCAACACAATCTGAGCGACTTTAGGCTCACCCGCCATAATCACATTTGAATACAACACATAGCCTAAGGTTGCAGCGCCATCGAGCACTTCAAGCAATATTGGATCATCCAGCGGCACCAAGCTTTGAGGACGCGAGCTATATGCAGGCAACCCCCAAACCCGATTACCGGATGAACTAACATAATCAACCGAAAGCATTTCTGGTGATGCGCGCAATAAGCTATCCGCCCTTGCCCTAAAATCTTCTTCACGTAATGCATTGGCGGCAATGCCATAGGCTAGGTTTTCAATCGCATTTTGATTGGTTTGTAAATGCAAACGCAAACCTTGTTCCTGCCAAAGTAAATCCTGCGACAAGACGGTATCTTGAGCATTACGCGCTTGTCGATAATCTAACCAAACAAAGCTAGCCAACGCCAACAAGACCAAAATGATCGATATATAAGCGAGCCACCAGAGCCAATGTTGGCCAATTCGGCGAATTAAGGAAGAAATCATGCGTGGAGGATAGGGTGCATTGTGCTTATTCCCCCATAGGGTAAAACCCTGAGCGTAAAAGCCCACTGATTTATAACAAAAAAATGCCGGAGCAAACACTGCTCCGGCATTTTTTAAAACTTAGATTTCAGTAAAAACAAAGCCATGCAAATTAATCGCGGCTATTACCAGTAAAAGCCATAATTAAATGCAACAGGCTAGTAAATAGATTGTAGACATTCAGATAAAGGCTCAGTGTGGCACTAACATAATTGGTTTCGCCACCATTTACGATGCGGCTAACGTCATACAAAATAAAGCCAGAGAAAATCATCACCGCTACAGCTGAAATAGTCAGCGACAGCGCAGGGATTTGGAAAAAGATATTAGCCAAAGCCGCCAAGATGATCACGACCAAACCAATCATCAAGAATTTTCCCATAAAGGAAAAATCTTTCTTGGTAACGGTTGCAATTGTGGCCAAGGTAAAGAAAATAGCACCCGTGCCAATTGCAGCTAAACCTATCATTTCTGCTCCATTGCTAAAGCTTAATGCCCTTTGCAGCATTTGCGATAACCACAAGCCCATAAAACCGGTATAGCCCAGCAGAATAAATACCCCTGCTGCACTTTCTTTGGTTTTTTCAATGGCATAAAAAGAACCAAAGCTAACAGCCATAAAAACAATAAAGCCCATCATTGGCGACATGCGGAATTGCATGGCAACACCTAAGTAAGCGCCAATTGCGGTTGGCACCATGGTCAGCGCCAACATAAAATAAGTGTTACGTAATACGCGATTACGCTCGGTTGACAGTACTGAGCTGCCATAGCCTACGCTATTTAATTCCATTATCGTGTGTCTCCATTCTCACGGACTGGCCGCGTATGTCAGGTAGATTGGTATGATTGAAAAAAGTTTCAAGCTGCGTTAAAGAAACTTTCGATATCGGCCAATTTAACTTGGGATAATTTTTTAGGTGACCAATTTGGCTGATCATCTCTGTCGATCAGTTTAGCACGCACACCTTCATGAAAATCACCGTGGCGCAAACAATTTCTTGCACCTAGCCATTCCATTTCCACCACTTCATCGTAAGAAAGTGTCTGTGCTCGCCGCGCCATTTCCCAAGTCAGAAAAATAGAAGTCGGCGAGCCTGCCGCTTGCAGCTCAGCGGCAAGGCGTAAGGCAGGAGCATCGCCTTGATAAGCTTGAATACGCTCACAAATAGCGAGCAAATCATCCCCCGCACAGATGCGTTCCACTTCATCGGCCAGCGGCAGCCACACCGATGTAGGCAAGGAGCAAGGCCATGCGGCAGAAAGCGCCGACAAAGCCCCACTGGCCAGCTCTGCATCTTGCTTGCCTTGCCCGCTCCACGGTAAATCTTGCAGCACGCCTATTAGTGAATCAAACGTAGCTGCTGGCAGAGCAAACTCCGCCGCGCCAAACGCCAGCGCATCAGCCGCATTTAAGCGGCTACCGGTTAGCGCAAGTAAGCACCCAATCTTGCCTTCTAATTGCTGTAGCCAAAAACTGGCACCCACGTCAGGGAACAGGCCAATGCTGATCTCTGGCATCGCCAAAATGCTAGATTCGGTGACGATACGATGGCTGGCTGCCGCAAAAATACCCCAGCCCCCGCCCATCACAATGCCATTTCCCCAAGCGAGCACTGGCTTTGGAAAGCGGTGTAACTCACGGCAAAGATCGTATTCATGGCGAAAAAAATCATCCCCCTCATACACAAAAGCCGCGTCGCTCATGGCATGGTAAAGTGCACGAATATCGCCTCCCGCACAAAAAGCCCGCTCGCCTTCACCACGCACCAACACCGCCACAACTTTTTCATCATGACGCCAGCTTTCTATTTGCTCACGAATCTTTAACACCATGGCGAGGCTTTGCGCATTCAACCTCGCCGATGCCAATAAAATTTCACCTAAGAACAAACCATTGCTCAGCGCGATCTGCTGAAAATGCACCATCTTCTTTCCTTACAAAATAGCAGGGCACGGCATACCGCCGCCCTATAAATGATTAGCTGCCTGTACCGCCCACTGTAAGCCCACCATCAATACGCAAGGTCGGTTGGCCAACGCCAACGGGCACGCTTTGGCCTTCTTTGCCACAAGTGCCCACGCCAGGATCTAGCGCCATATCGTTACCAATCATCGATACGCGGGTGAGTACATCGGGGCCATTACCAATCAGCGTTGCGCCTTTCACTGGATACATCAGCTTGCCGTCTTCTACCCACCAAGCTTCGGCGGCAGAGAATACAAACTTGCCGCTGGTGATGTCCACCTGCCCACCACCAAAATTAGCGGCATACAGACCACGCTTGATCGAAGCGATGATTTCTTCGGGTGGCACGCTGCCGCCTTCCATTAGGGTATTGGTCATGCGTGGCATAGGCAGATGAGCAAAGCTTTCACGGCGGCCATTACCTGTTAGCGGCATATCCATCAGACGAGCATTCAGGCTGTCTTGCAAATAGCCTTTTAAGATGCCGTCTTCAATCAATACGGTGCGCTGGGTTGGATTGCCTTCGTCGTCGATATTGAGCGAGCCACGGCGATCAGTAATTGTGCCATCGTCCACCACGGTGACGCCTTTTGCCGCAACTTGCTGACCAATCTTGCCACTAAAAGCCGATGAGCCCTTACGGTTAAAATCGCCTTCTAAACCATGACCGATGGCTTCGTGTAATAAAATACCCGGCCAGCCCGAACCTAACACCACGGTCATTTCACCCGCTGGTGCTGGGCGAGCGTGTAAATTGAGCACCGCTTGATCCACGGCTTTTTTAGCGTAATCCAGCACCACGGCATCATCAAAGTAGCCATAAGCAAAACGGCCACCACCGCCTGCGCTACCCTGCTCACGCAGGCCGTTTTCTTCCACAATGACTTGAATAGAAAGACGGCACATTGGGCGCACATCAGCCGCGCGATGCCCATCGTGGCGCGCTACGTAAACCACTTCAAACTCAGAAGCTAGGCTGGCCATCACTTGCACCACGCGTTTATCTAAGCTACGGGCGGTACGCTCTAGTTTTTCTAACAAGGCCACTTTAGCCAGCTCATCAAGGCTGGCCAGCGGGTCAACGGGCTGATACAAGGCATGGCCCAGCACATCACGCGTCAACGCCACGGTGTTTTGCCCGCCTTGGCGGCCAATCGCTCGTGTTGCCGTGGCAGCTTGGCTTAAGGCAGCCATGCTAATGTCGTCAGAATAGGCAAAGGCGGTTTTTTCACCCGAAACGGCGCGAATCCCCACGCCGGTATCAATATTAAAGCTACCTGACTTCACAATGCCTTCGTCCAGACTCCATGCCTCGCTGCGGCTGTATTGGAAATACAAATCAGCGTAATCAATATCGTGCGTTAGCATCTGCCCAAATACTTGATCTAGCTTGGCATCATCAAGGTTAAAAGGGGTGAGCAGCGTCTGGCGGGCGGTTTCTAAATGAGTCATTGAGTGTCATCGCAAAGGGTGAATCAGATTATTGAAAGGTATTACACACTATCTTCAAGAGGCAGGGAAGGCGAGAAATCCCCCTAAGGCAAAAAAGATCTGTAGGCACAGTGATAATAGGCACACAGGGAAGGCTTAAGTTTTTTCCCTGTGATCTTTGTATGCTCTGCATCCAAACCCCTTTTGCTATTCAATTCAAAGCAAGCGATGCGTCAACGCCGGCAGGATGCGTCTTACTCTATCCATTTGGCTAGATTTTAATTCAGCCAGCACTACGCCCTCGCCCTTGGCTTGGCAGGCAAGCACCTTGCCCCATGGATCGATCAGCATGCTATGACCAAAGGTATGGCGGCCGGTAATGTGCTCGCCGCCTTGCCCTGAGGCAATCACATAGCATTGATTTTCGATAGCACGGGCGCGCAGCAGCACTTCCCAATGCGCTTCACCGGTCGTTTGGGTAAAAGCCGCAGGCAGGATAATAAAATCGAGCGGCAACATAGCGCGAAAAAACTCAGGAAAACGTAAGTCATAACAAACCGATAAACCAATGCGACCAAATGGCGTATCAAAAGCCATTGGCTGATGGCCTGCGGCAATGGTATCGGCCTCACAAAAACGCTCAGTGCCATTATCAAAACCAAATAAATGCATCTTGTCATAGCGCGCCACGCATTCCCCTGCGGGCGAATACACAAGGCAGCTATTATTTACGCGAGTTGCATCATCACACGTCAATGGCACGGTGCCACCAACCAACCAAAGCCCATGCTCTATGGCCACTTGGGCCAAAAAAGATTGGATAGGCCCATCACCAAACGGCTCTTTAAGCGCTAATTTATCACTGTCTTGTTTGCCCATAATGGCAAAATACTCAGGCAGCACCACCAACTGCGCCCCACTCTGAGCGGCCTCGCCAATTAAGCGTGCGGCAGTGGCTAAATTGACCTTTACTTCAGGCCCAGAGACCATTTGAATCGCTGCTGCAATCAGTGTATTCATCATTGGCTCCTATTTATTTCTGGCAAAGGGCAGGCGGCTTAATGGGCTACTCACCCCTTTAATTTGTGGGTCTAGCATACTGCCGGTAATGTCGTACTCGTAAGCCACCAACTGGCCGAGCGGATCTTTAAACACCCTTTGCAGTAAGAAAGTTGCCACCCCTATTACAGGGTTAATAATCGTTGTCGCCACCGCCACGCTATCCCCAATCACCGGCACAATCCGCACGCGTAAATTTTGTGTGGCGGCCATAAAGTTAGCATCCCCTCTAAATAATACTTGTGCTGCTGGGCCTGCAATCACCAAATTATCGGTGTGCGCCACGCCTCGGTCGATCACGCTATCGCCCCGAATGGAATCGAATTCAAACCCCTCCGAAAACACGTCTCTAAAATCGAGCTGCACGCGGCGCGCCAAGGATTGCAGGCTTAAGATCGATAATAAGCGCCCCACACCAGGATCAATCTTAGCGAACTGACCCGCCTCTACATCCACCCGCAGCTTACCTTGCAAGGTGGACAAATCTGGTGGAAACAGCTCGCCATCCCATGCCACGTCGCCACTTAATTTAGCGGGAGCACGGCGCATGGTGTCTGGCACGCCTAGGCGGGTGAGTAGTTTGCCAAAATTTTCAGTTTCAATCGAAAAATTACCGCTGGTGCGGCTCAGGCTTTTTGCCCAGACGCCGCTCATGTTTAGCTTACCGTCTGGATTACTGATACTCACCCCATTCAAACGCCAGTTTTCTCCTTGCTGAACTGCATTCACATCCAGCTTACCCAGAATAAAATTTTTATACCGGAAATCGTTCACGGCCAAATCAAGGGCAGGCAACTGCTGTAAAGGCGTAGCAAGGGACACCGTGCCATAAACAGGGAAAGGCAACCACAGCTTGCCTAATCGGCTACTTAACTTGCCCTTATCTTTTGCACTCCAGTCAAAAGCGCCCGCCAACTCTTTACTATCTACCAAGCCTTTCCAGCTTGCATCGTTCTGCTCCTGCGCTTTGAGCTTAAATTCATTGAGCTGTCTTCCCCAGCCCATCAGACGATTAATGCGTAGATCCACAGCAAAAGGTGAGGGGCGCGCACCTGCTGGCTCTGTTTTAATCTCGTCAGCTAAATCGAGCCAAGCTTGCACATTCAGCTCAGGCAAGTTCCCAGACACACTGATCCCTGCCTTAGGCATGGCGGGCAAAGCCCCCGCGCCCAACACCAATTGCCCTTTCAGCTTACTAACAGCCTCTATCGGCGGCTGGTTTCCCAACGCAGCTTGTGCTGGCGGATTACCCAGTAATAGTTGTAATTGCAGGCTTTTATCGTAAGCCCATTCAAGTTGAGTTGCCTCTTGTGTCCCCCCTTTAATACGCAAACGCATTGGCCTGCTCTCCCCACTCATTTTTGCCATAGGTGCAGGTAAATCAACAGCTAAGCCTTGCAAGGGCGACTGAACACTTAAGGCAAACTGCGATTGCCCTGCACTCAGGCTTGCCTGATAGGGCACTTTACCGTGTAAGCGCTGTTTAAATGGCAGGCCATAGCGATCAGCCACGTCTTGGATCTCGGCCTGTCCATTCATATTCAGTAGTAAATTACCTTGGGCGTTGCTAGCACCAGAGAGCTTTAATCCTCCGCCTAAAGCCTGCGCTTTTGCGTCTTTAATCGTGAGCGTGTGTTCAGTAAATGCAATCCGCCCCGCCGCTTTAGCCAGCAAAGGCACGGCTCCGCCAAAATCGAGCTGATTATCTACAAAGTGATATTCGCCAGTAATCTTGCTTGCATCGGTGCTTTCTAAGGGTAAGGACAACTCCAAAACCAGCTCGCCATTACCACTCGCCTTTAAATCATCAGTAAAGCCAGAGGTACTTTCTTTAACGGGGCTTTGATGCACAAACTGTAGAAACTCGCTCGTTGGCCCCTGCGCCTTACCTTTCACTTTTAATAGCGGCGAATCGCTATTCATATCCGCAATCGATACCGCCACATCACGCAGCTCTGCACCAAAAATCTTGCCTTTTTTAGCGTGGATGTCCATCGCCGCCCCATGAAAATCGAGCGCAGCATCAATATGCTCAATGCTTGGCCAATCATCTGCATAAGAAAGCCCCACATCCCTTGCATCGGCAGTAATTCTAAACACACCATCTTTTGGATTACGGAAAGGAAAATCTTGCAAATTACCGCGCAATTGGGCACGGCCATTCACCGCCTTGCCGCTCAATAGCGATGTTTTTAGCCACGCTAAGGTTTCATCTCCTGCGGCTCTAGGCAAATAGAGATAGGCACGTTTAGCTGGCAGCTCACGAATATCACCTTTTAAATCTAAGTAACCTAAGCCAGAGCCTGACCATAGATATTGGGCATTGGCACGAATATCCGTGTCGCCATTAGCAAAGGCTGCCTTAGCCACATCCAGCTTCCAGCCCTTACCTGCTCGCTGCCAAGAAGCAGCGAACCCCGCCTTATCAAAGTGTAAGGGCTCCAGAAATTGCGCTGGAATCGTCAGCGATAGATCATTACTCGTTAGGCTGCCCTTACCACCTGCTTGATCAAACTTTGCGTTTAAATCAAAGCGGCCCAGCTGAGGTAGCCCCAGCTGTGGCAAAGCTAGCTCTAAATATTTGGCATCGATTTCTGCGCTAAATAGCTTGGCGCTCTGCCATGGGCCTTGCCAGCGGGCACTAAACTGATCCACTTTTCCCTTTAGGCTGGCGTCTTGAAAATCAGCAGGCAGCCATGCCGATAGCGCTGCCAATCCATTGAGGCGGATGGATTGGCCATCTAAATACTGCGTACCCGCCTTATCGCGCCGATAGTTCACGCTACACGTTTGGCAAAGATCACCGCTGGAGGTTGCGATATGCGCGGCCTTTACACGTAAGGACTGCTCGCGCTGATCATCCTGCCAAATAAAACCGCCCTCAAAAATAGGCAAATACAAAGCCTGTGGAGCATCGGGCCAAGCCACAGCGAGTTGATTAAGCTTTAATTGCGTATCAATTTTTTCAATGCGCGCTTGCGCAAAATGCAGCGTGGCTCGCACGCCCCCCTCCCCCGTCAAACGGCTCAGCCACGGCGTGGGCAATTGCTCAAAGAGTTGTTTTAAATCCACACGCGGGAAATCGAGCTTGAGCTGGCCCGACCAATCCCGCCATTCGCCCACATCATTACCATGCCAATTACCCGACAAAGCCAGAGTATCTGCAAGGGCTACGGGTGGTTTTACGGAAACCTCAAATTGGTGCCGACCAAATCGTTGTTTGATATCTAAATCTAGAGCGGTGAACACTTGCTCGCTAGCACTGGTTTTCTCGTCCAGCCAACTAAGCTGGCCGCCCGTGATGGTTAACTCGCCCTGTGCTAGTAACCAATTAATAAAGCGATTGTCGTCTTTAGCGGCCCCCGCTTGCACCTGAAAACCCGCAACAAACCACGTGTCCGCTTGATCTCGGCGTAAAGTAAGCTGAGGTGCAACGGTGGCTAAGCGGCTAAATAGTAACTCTCCACGCAGCAAAGACCACCAAGATAAATCAGCATCGACCGAGGTGAGCTGCAAGCCAGGCAGGCTGCCTTTATGTACTTTAAACTCGTCAATCCGCACAAAAGGATGAATACCGTGCCAGCCACCAGACAATCGTCCCATGCTGATTTGGCTTGCCGTCGTGTTTTCCAGCTTTTGCACCAGCCATGGCCGATACTCATCGAGGCGAGGCAAAACATAAAACTGCCAAGCCAAAATAACCGCAAGCAGTAACAAACCCGCTGCAGCAAGCAGGCGCAGCAAAAGGCGGTAATGCCAGTGCATAAAAGATATGAAGCGTTGCAAATAAGGAGAGAAAACAGGCATTTCGAGCGACTCGGGCATGCCAAAATATGGCAGTGCTATGTTAGGCTTAGTCAGGCTTTGTTAAGATTTAAGCAGTAAGCCAAGAGTCAACAGAGCCCATCAGTTAGGGAATTATGATTTTAACCGTTTTTGAGCCGCTACCGATGAATGATCTCACGCAAAATGCGAATTCCTTACTTGCCCCTGCCTTGGCCCATAGTCGATACCTGCAACAACTATTCCTACGGCATCCAGGTTTAGCCGAGGCCACGCTGGCAAATATTGCCCAGCCCTTCACAAAGCAAGCGATGGAACAAGCGCTAAGCCACTTGCAAGATTTAGATGACAACGCCCTTAAGCAGCATTTACGCCGCTTACGGCAAGCCGTGATGGCAAGGCTCATCAGCCGTGAGCTAGCCAAGCTAGCCACGCTGCAAGAAGTGATGCACACCATCAGTGATTTGGCCGAAGTTAGCCTCAGCGCCGCCCTAGCTTGGGTATCGCAAGCAGACGCACGCTATGGCCAACCAATAGGTGAAGCATCAGGCCAAGTTCAAGAATTGATTATCGTTGGCATGGGTAAGCTGGGCGGGCGCGAGCTCAATGTTTCTTCTGATATTGATCTGATTTTTATTTTCCCTGAAGACGGCCAAACCACCGGTCCACGCAAGATCAGTAATTCAGAATACTTTGCCCTCATTGGCAAACGTCTCATCAGCCTGATTGGCGATATCAGCGACGATGGCTTTGTATTTAGAGTAGATATGCGGCTGCGCCCCTTTGGTAGCGTTGGCCCACTGGCTTGCAGCTTTGATTCTCTAGAGAACTATCTACTCACCCAAGGGCGCGAATGGGAGCGATATGCATGGATTAAAGCGCGGGCACTATCGGGAGATGAAGCGGGCTTGATGCAGCTAGTCATCCCCTTTATCTATCGCAAATACCTAGATTACGGCGCCTACCATTCGATGCGTGAACTGCACAGCCAGATCCGCCGCGAAGTAGCACGCAAAGACAAAATCGACAATATCAAGCTGGGGCCAGGTGGTATTCGTGAAATAGAATTTATTGGCCAAGTTTTTCAGCTGATCCGTGGTGGGCGCAATAAAAACCTGCAGCTTCGCCCCACGCAAGCCATTTTAGATGAGCTCGCTCAGCAAGGCACGCTTAGCCATGCCGCCGTGGCAGAGCTACAAGAAGCTTATTGTTTTTTACGCAATTTAGAACATCGCTTAATGTATCTGGACGATGCACAAACCCAGATGTTGCCCTTAAATGAAGAAGACCAAGCCCGTATCGCGCACAGTATGCAGTTTACTAATTGGGCACAATTTAGCGAGCAGCTAGCGCTCTATCGCAACCGAGTTTCACAGCATTTTGAGCAAGTATTTGTGCTGCCGCCTGACGAAGGAGATGCCCACCCCCAAGCGGCTATTTGGCAATCCGCCCAAGACGGTGATAGCAGCGATTTAGCCGCATTAGGCTTTGAAAACCCCACTGAAATTAACCGCCGTTTAGCCGCTTTGCAAAGCAGCAGCCGCTATTTACAAATGCCAGATCGCTGCCGCAAACGCGTTGACAGCATCTTGCCTCCCTTAATTAAAGTGTCGGCTGGTTTTCATAACCCAGACGCCACCTTTACCCGCATTTTAGATTTACTCGAAGCCATCAGCCGCCGCGAGTCTTATTTAGCCCTTTTAGCTGAGCATCCACAAACCCTAAAACGCTTGGCCAGCCTTTACAGTGCCAGCCCTTGGGTATCCCAATATTTGACACGTCACCCTATTTTATTGGATGAGTTACTCGATTTCCGCCTACTAGAAGAACTACCCGATTGGCCTAAGCTTGGCAAAATTCTGCGGCAAGAGCTTAACGGCTTAAGCGATGACAC
The DNA here is from genome assembly GCF_025352645.1 of Iodobacter sp. Lineage (GTDB taxonomy): Bacteria > Pseudomonadota > Gammaproteobacteria > Burkholderiales > Chitinibacteraceae > Iodobacter. Next base: position 34,661 of record NZ_JANXSO010000175.1, read on the forward strand.
CGAAGCCAAAATGGATTGCTTACGCCATTTTCAGCACGCGCAAATATTTAGATTAGTGAATCAAGACTTAGGTGGCTTACTGGTTTTAGAAACCTTATCTGATCATTTATCTGACTTAGCTGATTTAATGCTGACCGTCACTTTAGAGCAAGTTTGGCAAGAATTACCCAATAAGCACCGCCCTAAGCCCCAATTTGCCGTAATTGGCTATGGCAAGTTGGGAGGTAAAGAGCTGGGCTTTGCCTCGGATTTAGACATCGTTTATCTCTATGAAGACGATCATCCTAACGCCACCGAGATCTACGCAAAATTTGCCAAACGGGTGGTCAACTGGCTCACCGCGCTTACACCTGCAGGCCATCTTTATGATATCGACCTAAGGCTACGCCCTAATGGCGCTTCGGGGCTTTTGGTTTCTAGCATTGGCACATTCTCACAATATCAAAGAAAATCGGCTTGGGTGTGGGAGCACCAGGCTCTCACCCGCGCCCGCTACTGCGCTGGCGATAAAGTGGTAGGCAATGCTTTTGAAGCGATTAGAAAAGATATTTTATGCGCGCCACGAGATCTAGAAAAACTACGCTTTGATGTGCGCACCATGCGAGACCGCATGCTAGAAACGCACCCCGCCCACCCAGAGGATGTAAAACATGTGCGTGGCGGCATTGTAGATATCGAATTTATCATGCAATACCTGATCCTTGCACACGCCAAAGAGCATCAGGAATTTTGCCTCAACAGCGGCAATATCGCGCTATTAGCCACCGCCGCACAGCAAGGACTTATCCCCTTAGACGCGGCGCATTTAGCCGCCGATGGCTATCGAGAATTACGCCGCTTGCAACACAGCAGCCGCCTTAATGGCACCGAGCTCACCCCCAAGATGCTGCTCCCCATCCAGCCACAGCTGGCGGCGGTAAGGCTACTTTGGCAAACATTATTTGGAGAGCTTATCGAGCAGAGCTAATACTGTTTTAGCGCGGGGGCTTGCTGCCAGAACTGGCATTTGCAAAAAAGATGGCGGCTTGCTCCCGCCCTAAAAAAAACAATACATTGACAGCGATAAAACAAACTTTAAACGTCTTCATATACGGCGGGGAAATCCGAAAAATGCACGGCAGCAGTGCCGTTAGGTAGGTAATCAGCCAGCAAGTAGGCCTCCTCCTTAATGCGTGCCATCAGGGCAATCACATAATGGGCTTGAAGATTAACTTCAAACCAAAACTCTTTGCGCCAAACTGGCTGCAAACCGACCTCTCCACCAGGCTCCAACTCGTTTATTGAGGCTTGGCGAAACGCAAAACCTAAGGCGGCCAAAAACTCCGCAAATTCTGGCCCACTATGCGTCACTTCCAAAACAAAAGCGGCCATTCCAGGTGCAACTTGCTGCAAATTCACATAAATATGGGTGTCAAATGGCACTTGCGCCGCTTGCATACAGCGGCTGCAAAAAAAACCAGAGCGCGGTGCATACTCACTCTCATCCCCAGCAACATCAGCCAAAGGTAAGATTGGATGCCCACAACTATGGAACGAATCTGCCCCAAATCTTTCCATTTTGCACCGAATGTGAAAGCAAAGATTAATATACTATAGTTTAATCCAAAAAAAAGCACCCACTGAATATGGATGCTTTTCTTACAACAATCAATGACTTAGCTCGCAGCAACTTCTGCTTTCTGACGTAAGCGAATATGCAACTCACGCAATTGCTTTTCGTCCACGCTATTTGGCGCATCGGTCAGCAGACACTGAGCACGTTGCGTTTTAGGGAAGGCGATGACGTCACGGATAGATTCTGCACCCACCATTAAAGTCACCAAACGATCCAGACCAAAAGCTAAACCACCATGCGGAGGTGCACCAAATTGCAGGTTTTCTAGCAAGAAACCAAACTTGTTTTGTGCTTCTTCTGCATCAATCTTCAAAGCACGGAACACTTTAGACTGCATTTCTTCACGGTAGATACGGATTGAGCCACCACCGATTTCAGAACCATTCAGCACCATATCGTAGGCTTTGGCGATACATGCACCTGGATCGGTATCCAGCATATCTTCGTGGCCGTCTTGCGGCGCGGTAAACGGATGGTGACATGCAGTCCAGCGATCGGCTTCTTCATCGTGCTCAAACATTGGGAAATCAATCACCCACATTGGCTTCCAGCCTTGGGCAAAGTAACCACCCGCCTCGCCCTTCTCATGGCCTACTTTAATACGCAGTGCACCAATGGCTTCATTCACCACCTTGGCTTTATCTGCACCAAAGAAAATCAAATCGCCGTTTTCTGCGCCAGTGCGCGCGATAATTTCTTTTAGGCCCGCTTCAGACAAGAACTTCACAATCGGCGACTGCAAGCCAGAGTCTTCAGTGTTAGTCAATTTAGTTACATCGTTTACTTTGATGTAAGCTAAGCCCTTAGCGCCATAAATCGCCACAAACTTGGTGTACTCGTCGATTTCCTTACGGCTAATCGCAGCACCACCTGGCACACGCAGCGCAACCACACGGCCATTTGGCATGTCGGCAGCACCACGGAAGACTTTGAATTCTTCGTTTTTCATCATATCGGTCAGCTCAACGAACTGCAAAGTGACTCGCAGATCTGGCTTATCTGAACCGTATAAACGCATGGCATCTGCGTAAGTCATACGTGGGAAGTCTGTTAGCTCAACATCAATCCCTTCTTTAAACACGTGCTTGGCCATCGATTCAGTGATGTCCATGATTTCGTGTTCATTTAGGAACGATGTTTCGATATCGATTTGGGTGAATTCTGGCTGACGATCAGCACGCAGGTCTTCATCACGGAAACACTTAACGATCTGGTAGTAACGATCAAAACCCGCCACCATCAATAGCTGTTTAAACAGCTGCGGCGATTGTGGCAAAGCAAAAAACTGACCATCGTGCACACGGCTAGGCACCAGATAATCACGCGCGCCTTCTGGAGTGGAGCGGGTGAGCATTGGGGTTTCGATATCAATAAAACCAAGGCCATCCAAGTAATTACGGATCAGCATGGCGATGCGATAGCGCAGGCGCAGGTTTTTTTGCATGACTGGACGGCGTAAATCGATCACACGGTTTTGCAGACGCACATTTTCAGAGAGATTTTCATCATCGATCTGGAAAGGAGGCGTTACAGCTGTATTCAGGATTTTGATATCTGTGGCAACAATTTCAATTTCGCCAGAAATCAGGTTCTTATTAGCCGCGCCTTCAGGGCGAGTGCGAACCAGACCAGTGATTTCCAATACGTATTCATTACGTGAAGAGTCAGCAATAGCAAAGGCTTCTGCGGTGTCTGGGTTAATCACCACTTGCACCAAGCCTTCACGGTCACGCAAGTCGATAAAGATCACGCCACCATGGTCACGACGACGATGCGCCCAACCTTTAATGGTGACAGTTTGCCCAAGGTAACGGCTATCAATAAGACCACAGTAATCAGTACGCATTTAGTTTTCTCGTGTTAATTTTAATCAGTGTTTTTCATACTAGGCGTGACCACACCCATAGAAATAACATACTTTAAAGCTTCATCGACACTCATATCCAGCTCAATCACGTCGGCTTTTTTTACCATTATAAAATAGCCCGAGGTTGGATTGGGCGTAGTCGGCACATACACACTGACATACTCGCCTTCCAATACCGTGGCCACTTCGCCACCTGGCACCCCCGTCATAAAAGCAATAGTCCAAGCATCTGCATGCGGAAACCGCACCAAAAGCGCCTGACGAAATGCTTGACCAGAATCAGAAAAAAGCGTGTCTGATACCTGCTTCACGCTGCTATAAATAGATCTGACAATGGGAATGCGATTCAGCAGCTTTTCGCCCACCAGCAATAAACGCAAACCCAATACATTGGTCGCAAAAACACCGGTTAGCAACAGCACCAATACCGTTAAAATAACGCCAAAACCAGGAATATGGTGCGAGCCCTCTAAAAATGGCAATGGCCCCTGTAAAGCATGTAATAGCCATGAATCAGGCCGCATCGAAGCGGGCAGCAAGGCGCTGATCTGATCCATCGTGCCAATAATCAGCTGCAAAACCCAGAGTGTGATAGCCAACGGCACCCACACCAGTAATCCTGTCAGCAAGTATTTTTTAAAATGCGTCATTAGCATGGATTTATCAGCCATCTGAAGGCGATTTAGCGGGCGATCCGCCTTTAAAGTCTGTCACATACCAGCCATTGCCTTTTAATTGAAAACCGGCTGCCGTCAGCTGTTTTTCATAGGAAGGCGCGTGGCAAGTCGGGCATACAATCAGCGCATCATCCGACATCTTCTGAATATGCTCGTCAGAATGACCGCAAGCTGCACAGCGATAAGCATAAATAGGCATTACGTGTTAGCTCACACAAAAAACGCCGATTATACCGCGTCCAGCACCTCTGGTCGAAGTGACTGGGCATCAGAATGCAAATTATATTGCTCTTATGCCTTACTACTGGCGCATTCAAGCTACTTGACTATAATTCCAGTTCTCATTTCGCATATTACAGGGCACTGCTAATGAAAAAATACCTGATCGCACTGATGCTGCTACAGGCGGGCCTTGCTTTGGCCGACGATGCGGTAATACTCAAACTGACCTCTACCGATGGCGTGCTTGAACCGCTAACACTGGAAGCCCCCGCAGGTAAAGCCATTACGTTAGTGATTATTAATGCAGGCAAATCGGCGATGGAGTTTGAAAGCAAACCATTGAAAATTGAGAAAGTAGTGGCAGCGGGTAAAACCAAAGAAATAAAAATTCAAGCGCTGGCGGCAGGCAGTTATAAATTTGTGGATGAGTTCCATGAAACACAGCCATCCGCTCAAGGCACGCTGCTCATTAAATAACCCCCACTGGAGCTTGCTGTGCGACGCATTTTCCTTGCCGCATTATTAATGAGTACATGGGCTAGTGCTGAGACCACCCCTGATGCAGATTGGGCGCAAAGTTGGCTGGATCAGGCCTATCTTCCCCGTCATCAAGCCCTAAGCCAGGCTGCCGATCAACTTGCAGAAAACACAGCAGCATTCTGCCAGCAACAGGATAACAAGACACTAAGCAAGGTAAGGCTTAGCTGGCTGGCCAGTAGCCACGCTTGGCGCAGCATGGACGGCGCGCCTGGTGGGCCGATGCTACTTGAGCGCTTAGGCAGAAAAATAGATTTTCGCCCCACCCGCCCAGATGATATTGAATCGGCAATTAAGGGGGGAGACAGCAGCAACGCCGCCACCCGCGGCTTGCCTGCCATCGAATATCTACTATGGGGCAATGCTCAGCCCAAGCAGCAGTTAACTAGGCTTAAACAAACAGAGCGCTGCGCATATCTAGTTAAACTGGCTGAACAAGTGGCCAGCAATACCCATACACTGGATGCGGGCTGGCAACTCTACCGTGAACAGCTGGCCGCTGAGAATCCTTTCTTTCGCCAAAACCTGCTACTAGAGAACAACAACTTGATGCTGACAAGCCTAGCCAGCATGCTAAAACGCCTACCTAGTAGCGCGGTAGCCCAGCAATATGCAGAGTGGCGTTCAGGCAGCAGCAAGACCCAATTACTGGCCCAGCTAGATGGCTTTACCCTTGCCCAAAACGCCATAATTAAACGAATAAAGGATAGAGGAGACACAGCACTGGCACAGCGCTTTGCTACAGATTTACACCAAGCCCAGCAACAGTGCCATGCCCTACCAAGCAAGCTTGAATTCAGCCAGCCCCGGCAACGCATCCCTTGCAGTAAAGCCATTACACAAATCAGCCAACGCCTGCAGAATGAAGTTGCTCAATCACTAGAGTTAAACCTAAGCCTAGGTGAATCTGACGGAGATTAAGCTTACCGACCTTACTTGGCAAAAAAAGGGTGGCCTCACGGCCACCCTTTTTTACTATTTATCAGTTGCCATCGGTCAGCAGACCAATTTTACTCAATCCCGCCAGCCTTGCAGCCGACATGGTTTGTGCAATCAACTCATAGCGCACACTTTTATCTGCCAGTAAATGTAACTCGGTTTGGGAGTCTTTAGCCATTGCGGTGGCAAATCGAATCGGCAATTCTTCCGCTTTAATCGGGGTTTTCTCCCATTCAATTTGCCCCTCTGCCGTTAGCGTCACGCGCAGCACCGCAGGCGGGACTTGTGTCACTTCAGCTTTTGCCTTGGGCAAATCCACCCGAATCGAATGCGTCATGACTGGCGCAGTTACAATAAACACCACCAGCAGCACCAGCATCACATCCACTAAAGGCGTGGTATTGATTTCTGACATCGGGGCATTATCGTTTTGATCAAAACCACCAAAAGCCATGCTTATTTACCTTCTTTTTCAACAGCAGCAGCGCTGAGTAGCTGAGCATGTAGGTCGTGGGCAAAGCCATCTAGGCCCTGCGCAATCACACGGTTAGCTCGTACAAACGCGTTGTAGGCTACCACTGCAGGGATCGCCACAGCCAAGCCAGCAGCAGTGGCAACCAGCGCCTCACCAATTGGGCCTGCCACCGTTGCAAGAGACGCATCGCCCTTGGTTGCAATGGCCACCAGCGCGTGATAAATACCCCAGACCGTGCCAAACAAGCCCACAAAAGGAGAAACAGAACCCACCGTTGCCAGCCATGACAAACCCAGCTCAAGACGTGCGTTTTCTTTGCTTAAACGGGTACGTAGCGTGCGCACCAAAAAGTCATCCAGTGACACAGCTAGGCCAAGGCCTTTACCTGCATTACTACGGTAATGGCTTAAGCCCTCCCAACCTGCACGGGCTAGCTTCGCCTCTGGTGCAATCGCATGGGCAGCAAGGCCAGTTGCCTCGCTCCAATCAGAGGCTTTCCAAAACGCAGCTAAAAACAGTTTTTGCCCGTGTTTAATACGAATAAGCAAGCTACTGCGCAATAAAATCAAGCACCAGCTAACAACCGACATCAGCAACAATAAGCCAAATACAGAAACTAATACTGGATCGCCAGACTGCCAAATTAAAGCCAAATTCATTGCCATTTCTCTTTATAAAAATACAAATAATTAAATAACAAAATCAACAGGCACCATGGCACTCATCACAATGGCGGTATCACCACGGCGGCCAGGTACAAACTTCCAACGCTCAACGGCTTTTTTTGCAGCATCATCCAAGCGGCGATAGCCACTGCTATGCGCCAATTCAATCTCTAAAGGCAGGCCTGCTTCGCTTACTTTTACCCGCAGCAGCACTCGCCCCTTTTCTCCCAAGGCCATCGATTGAGATGGATAGGCAGGGCGTGGATTGGCTAAGTAAGCCGCGTTAAACAGAGGAGAAGTCACAGGTGCTTCATCACTAAGCTGCTTACTTGATTTGCTACCCGCAGCTACGGCGGCACTTTCAGCTGGGGCGGCAGGCGCAGGGGCCGCTGCTGCCACCGCAACTGCAGCGTCCATTTGTCCTGTTGCTTGCTGAATCGGCGCTTCGGCAGGGCTGATTTTTTTAATCACGGCTGGCGCAGCAGGCCGAGGCGGCATCGGCTTAGCAGCCGGTGTAAGCACCCGAGGCTTTGCAGCGGGTGATGGCGGTACGTCCTCCCCCATAGGGATTGGCGCAGGGGCGAGCAACATCACCACCTGCTCAGGCTTTTTTGGACTACTCGACATTGTTGTCAGGCCATAAAGCAGAGCAGCGTGACCGAGTAGCGCCACCGCAACAGTGAGTGTTTTATTGATAATCATTCTCATATATTAATAGAGAACGATCCTTCATACAAGAATTACTTGCATGAATAAATCAAAACAGCACAAAAAAATTCACACTAGAACACGCCAAATTTGGCCAGTTACAACCGCTTTCAAGCACATCCACAGCCCTCATTCTTGCGCCTATATAGAATCCCTCACATTGACGGATAAACAATACTTTAAGTAAGCTTGTTTGAAAGCAATACAAAACGCCATCAACACCACCCAGAGCATTATCCAACCTATCAGCAGGCACCAACATGACCATCGCCACCATCCTAAACGGTGCGGCATTATCAGCCAGCCTGATTATGGCCATTGGCGCGCAAAACACATTTGTACTGCGCCAAGGTCTCACTCGACAGCATATTTTCTTAACTGCATTAATGTGCACGCTATGCGACTTATTTTTAATGTCGCTCGGCGTTGCAGGAATGGGGCACCTATTAGCCGCCATGCCCAATTTACAACGCTGGATGGCCATTTTTGGTACGGTTTTTGTACTTTGGTATGGCTTTAATGCCTTTAAAAATGCACTGCACCCTAGCACGCTGGCTGACGATCACCGTGAGCGCGCCTTTGGTACGCCAAGCAAGGTTATTTTGGCAGGGCTGGCATTTTCATTTCTCAACCCCCACTCCCTACTTGATACGGTGGTACTCGTTGGCTCGATTGGGGCGCAACAGCTCGCCAGTGAACGGCCATTTTTTGTTATGGGCGCCGTCGGCTTTTCTGCGATTTGGTTTTTTTCATTAGCTTATGGCTCTAGCAAGCTAAGCCATTTGTTTAGCAGCCCCAAAGCTTGGCGTATTCTGGATATCGCCATTGGGTTTATGATGTTAGCAATCGCCTATTCACTGATAAAAATGACAGGTTTACTCTAAAATAGGCCATAAAAAAAGCGTGGCTGATTAAAAATTAATCCGCCACACTCAAGCCCTTCAAGATCAATACCTTACAGGACTTATCCACAAGTCACACACCGCACTATCCCCTTATCTTGTGAGGGATTCAGCAAATCCACTCAAGCTTTATTGCCAGCCACAAAATAACGATTACGCCCCAAATGCTTGGCTTGATAAAGGGCTTGATCTGCCGCCTCCACAAGACAATAAAAATCAACTCCCTGCAATGGCAACATCACCGCAATACCCGCGCTCATAGTTACCACTTTTGCCGCATCAGAGGTCTGATGCGCAATTTGTAAATTACGAATTTGGTTTAACACCATCTCAACCACCTGAATTGCGCCGTCTTGATCGGTGTTTGGCAGCACCAGCACAAATTCCTCCCCCCCATAGCGCGCGACAAAATCACCTGGGCGATGCAATGCGGCAGTTAAAGCCGCACTGACTTGTTTTAAGCATTCATCGCCTGCCTGATGGCCAAAATGATCGTTATATCGTTTAAAGTAATCCACATCGAGCATCACCAAGGCAAGACGTGCCCCACTCCTAGCTGCCCTCGCCCATTCTTGAGCCAAAGTTTGATCAAATAAACGCCGATTAGCCAAGCCCGTTAAACCATCCATATGCGCCAATCTAGATAACTCGGCATTAGCAGATGATAATTGCTCATGACTGGCACTTAAACTCACCTGCAAAGCTTCCAGTTCTTCGATGGTATCTTGCATTTTTTGCTCATCAAGCTTGTGCTGAGTAAGGTCATGCAAGGTGGCGATATACACACGCTCACCATCCACCTCTACTACAGCCAGCGCCATATCCATCACCATTTCTAAGCCATCTTTATTCACGGCAACCACCTCACTCACCCGCCGCGTATCTACCCCCAAGCGTACAAATAATTCTTTGGCCACGCCGCGCTTACTATTGATTTCACCCAAAGTAGGAAACAAAGCGCTTAAAGAACAGCCCTTTAGCTGATCAAAAGCAAACAACTTTAACGCAGCAGGATTTGCATCCCTAATGACGCCATCAAAACCCATCATCAATACACAATCATGCAGGCTATCTAAGATGGCGGAAGTGCGTGACTCACTTTGCTGTAGCTTTCTTTCTGCCAATTTTCGTATGCTAATATCATTAGCGATTCCCATATAGCCAGTGATTTCTCCACGCAAATCACGCACCACATTCATAGTTAGCTCAACTGGGAAGCAATGCCCATCACGATGCTGATAAATCCAATCCCTTTGGATATATCGCTTTGCTTGCTGAGCAAACGCATCAAAGTACTCGCTCGGCTCCTCCCCTATTTCCTTGCAAAAATCAGCCAGCAACTCTGCCGCTGCAGTGGATTGGTGAAAAAGCGCTGGTTTTTCTTTAGCAATTAATTCATGGGATTGATAACCCAACATTTTTTCGGCAGCACGATTAAATAAACGGATAGTATTATTAAGATCAGTCACAATAATGGCCGAGCCTGCTGAATCTAGAATTGCTTTTTGCAAATCGCTATACGCCGCCATCGCCAAGTCTGATTTTTTGCGCTGACTTACATCGGCAATGGTTAAGACCACTCCATTAGAAACAGCAACTATTTGATAATTAAACCATGCCCCATAGAAAAAAGGATTCAGACTAAACTCTTCGCTCATTACCATTTTTTTAGTTAAAAAAACTTCACAACATATTGGGTATAAGTGAGCGGCATTGATGTTTTTTAATGCTTCTAGCAACAAACAGTCTGGTGTTTTTTGTTTTTTAAAGCAAAAAAAATCAAACCCATTTGGGTTTACATCAGTTATTTGAAAATCTTTCACATTCCAACTTTCATCTTTTATTACTTCTAAAACATAAATCGCATTCAAACTAGATTGAGTCGCAGCTTTAAATAACTCTTTACTACGAAGCAGGGCTAACTCAGTTTTAGAGGAGAGCGTAACATCATGTAAAACACTAACCGCCCCAACCTGTTCACCTGCATCATTAAACTGTGGGTTAAAAGACATATCAAACACCAATAAAGCCGCACGTTTCCCTTGCACATTAGTTGCAGATACAAAAGATTCACCATATAGCTCGCTACGCGTCGAAAAACATTCACCCTGCAATGCCCTACCCCAAAAAGTAATTAGATTAGATCGATCATCTGCAGAGCTAAATTCACATAATAAAAAGCAATCATTTTTTGCTAAAATAATTCCATACAAAGCAAAAAAAAGATCTGCATAGGCCTGATTAAAAAATGAAAAATTAAACTGTAAATCCAAAACTGCAATAGGATCTTTTGAGCTATTCAAGATGCTTTCTAGATCTAAGCTTCTGTGCCTTTGCTCTTCTAATAACACCCTTGCCTCAATGAGCGTCTGTTTAAACTCGGTGAAATCAAATAAAATCATCTGATAAGCCACATCCGTACAGCCTGCCACAGCGTGCATAAAGGAGGAAACCCAACGGATACGGCCACTCTGATCGAGCAGGCGAAATTCAATCACAGAAGGAAGCTCTTGCTGCAGACTAATCTGCGCAGCCAACACGCTTACTTGATCCTCTGGATGGATGGCGGCTAACCAACCATCCCCTAAAGCGTCTGATTGAGAAAGCGCTGCCAAGGTGCAAAATTGTGGATTGGCGTAACAGCAGTTTGCTTTTTGATCCAGTAATAACACCGCCAAGGCCAGCGTGTTATAAGCCGTAGTGGGAAAAGCGGGGCGCACCTGCCAGCGCAACACAAAATACATCGCACAAAACAAGCCATATACAGGCCAAGAACGTATATGCAAAGCATAAAGAAGCAGTAGAGCGCATAAGCCCAACGCCTCCCGCCACCCTAAATATCGCAAAGCTTTAATGACCCACACCACAATCCCGCCCTGTTTCACAAAGCCTAGGCGCTCTGTTGACGTTTGATTCAGCTACGCTAAGCCAAGCAGATACCCCATTAAATAGTGACTGTAAAGCCAGCCTGTTAGCTGTAGTTTGGTGCCACACCGCGTTAATGACCTTGTTCAGTCCCAAAACTACAGCCAACGCAGCCGTAAATGAAACGTCAATAGACCCTAGTGTCAGTATAGATAAATAAAAACAAATCGCTTCCCCTCACTTTTTCGCTTTTTTTTAAAGGAAACGTGTAAGACACCGTTCAATATTTGCGTAAAAAATCAGAAAAATGCGGGCTAATCGTGGCAATTTTTATGAAAAATTTTGGAATGGCCCTAGGCAGAGATAAACTCATGCCCCTGCTAAGCCTTGGATTTTATAGGGGGGAAGCCAAAAATGAGTACTAAGCGCTCACAAAGGATACATAAATCCTACAGAAAGCCTTCACTGACAGGTTTCCTGCAGCTTCCTCGTTACGTTAGAATAGGCCTTTGTATTAATTGACTGGATTACAGGCTCATGTTGACAGGTAGTCTGGTGGCGATTGTCACCCCCATGTTCGAGGATGGAAGCCTCGATTTCGCGAGTCTTAGAAAACTCGTCGACTGGCATATCGAGCAAGGTACCGACGGCATTGTTGCCGTAGGGACTACGGGAGAATCGCCGACGGTTGATGTAGACGAGCATATTGAAATTGTACGGGTTGTGGTTGAGCAAGCTGCTGGCCGTGTCCCTGTGATTGCAGGCACAGGCGCTAACTCCACCCGCGAAGCGATTAACCTATCGCTACGCGCCAAAGCTGCAGGCGCAAATTATGGTCTATCGGTTGTGCCTTATTACAACCGCCCAACTCAAGAAGGCATGTTCCAGCACTTTAAAGCAATCACTGAAGCCAGTGAGCTGCCCACCATTCTTTATAACGTGCCAGGGCGTACCGTTGCCGATTTATCCAACGATACCGCGCTTCGCTTAGCTCAATTGCCGTTTGTCGTTGGGATTAAAGACGCCACGGGCAATTTAGAACGCGCTGCCGATTTAGTAAAACGTGCTCCAGCAGACTTTGCGCTTTACACTGGCGACGATGCTTCTGCCATGGCTTTTATGCTGATCGGTGGGCATGGCGTGATTACCGTTACAGGTAATATCGCCCCCAAACAAATGCATTTACTCTGTAAAAAAGCCATTGAAGGCGATGCAGCAGGTGCACGCGCACTGAATGATCCACTGCAAGATTTGCATAAGCACTTATTTATTGAAGCCAACCCTATTCCAGTGAAATGGGCAGTAGAGCAAATGGGCTTCATTCAAGCCGGTATTCGTTTGCCCCTCACTCCCCTTTCACACAGTGCGCAAGCCTTGGTATCTGATGCCATGACTGCCGCCGGACTAACCCACTGATAAGAAGCCAATGATGCATCAATTAAAAACATCCTCACGTCTTATTGGATTAGGCCTGTGCATTGCTTTGGCAGGTTGCAGCTCAGATCAACTGATGATGCAAAAGAAAGTGGATTACCGCAGTGGCAGTGACAATATTGGCAAAAACACCCTAGAGCTCCCGCCAGAACTCACCGCGCCAGCAAGCAATAGTCATTTTAATGTGCAAGCCAATACGGTTTTAGGCAGCACCACCGCCGCACCGAGCACGACCAACAGTGCAGCCCCAGCCGCCGTACTAGGGGATAGCAGCCGTGCCAAGATTGTGCAGGCGGGTAATCAACGTTGGTTAGTTGTAAAAGGTGACCCAGAAAAACTTTGGCCAGAAATCCATGAATTTTGGCTAGATAACGGCTTTTTGCTAACTTTAGATAACCCAGCCATTGGGATTATGGAAACAGATTGGCTAGAAAACCGTGCCAAGCTGCCTAAAGACTTGGTGACCCGTATGCTGTCTAAAATATCAGACCGCATCTTGTCTACCGGTGAACTAGACCGTTATCGCACCCGCGTCGAGCGTGGCAGTGAGCCTGGCACCACCGAGATCTACATCTCGCACCGCGGCATGCTCGAGGTTTATAGCAAGGACGGCAGCAGCGACGCCAAAATCACTAAAAATAGTGATGATGCTAAAACCATCTGGACCCCAAGAAAACCTGAGCCAGAAATGGAAGTTGAAATGCTTTCCTTGCTGCTACAACGCTTTGGCCTAGACCAAACCACTGCGCAAGCCGTGGTTGCTAAACCTTACCAAGCCCCTGCTAGTGCTAGCTTAATCGACAATGGAAAAGCACTGACCATCGCCGACAACTTTGATCGCGCTTGGCGCCGTGTTGGCTTGGCGTTAGATCGCTCTGGCTATGTGGTATATGACCGTGATCGCAGCAAAGGCGTTTACATGATTCGCCGTGCGGATACGGATATCGGTGGGGAAGACAATAGCAGCATCTTTAGCAAGCTGGCTTTCTGGAAAAAAGACGCCGCGCCAGAGCAAAAACAAGCGCATGAGTATGAAGTACACCTCACCGAAGGCCTAAACCAGACCAAGTTGACCGTGACTTCAAAAATCAAAGGCGACGACAATGGCAAGATCATTTCTGCACTGCTCAGCGAGTTAAAATAAGCGCCGCCAGCGCGCAAATAGCACGACAACGAACATCCAGACTGGATGCGCTTTGATTGCTATTTGTGCGCTTGGCTGAACTAGTATTATTTAAAGCGGTATCTCGCTAAACCCATGCCCGCCGCTGCGGGCATTTTTCTTTTTACCTTAAGGCGCGACCTCCATGCTCAATTCAAGGCCATATCAAAGCAAGCCATCCACCAACGATAGCGAACCACAGCCTTGCCCAAAATGCGGCTCTAAACCCGAAGTCACTAAAGCGGGATCTAACCGCTGCTGGGTGCAATGCTCTAAGTTTGGCAAAAACGGTAATTGCAGCGCCATCTCTCAGCAAGGCAGCACTAAAAAAGAAGCCATTGTGCTGTGGAACAAGCTGAAATAAGCCACTCCTCCCCGCTATGTTCGCTTTAGCCGTACAATCAGGGGATGAATACGATACCTCCATTCGCAAATTTAACCCCCGATTGCGTCATGAACGCAATAGATAGCCTTGGCCTGCCTTGCGACGGCAGGCTGCTTGCGCTTAATAGCTATGAAAACCGCGTGTATCAAGTGGGCCAAGATGATGGCCCACCCTTGGTCGCCAAGTTTTACCGCCCTGAGCGCTGGAGCAGCGAAGCTATTTTAGAAGAGCACGCCTTTACACTGGATCTGGCTGGGCGAGAGCTGCCGGTGGTGCCGCCAATTATTCATCAGGGCCAAACTCTGCATCAATTTGCAGGCTTTCAATTTGCCATTTTCAATAAGCACGGCGGCCGTGCACCCGAGCTGGAATCGGCCTCCACCTTAGAATGGATGGGGCGTTTTATTGGCCGCATTCATGCCGTTGGCGCGCTAAAGCCCTTTGCCCATCGCCCTGCTCTGAATATCGACACCTTTGGTATTGGCCCACGAGATTTTCTGCTTAGCCACGACTTTATCCCTGCCTCGCTCAAACCCGCATGGGAAAGCGCTATTGCCTTGGCATTAGAAGGTGTTCGCCGCAGCTTTGATCGCGCTGGCGATGTGGCGCAAATCCGTCTGCATGGTGATTGCCATATTGGCAATGTGCTCTGGACCGATGCTGGCCCGCATTTTGTAGACTTTGACGACAGCCGCAGCGCCCCTGCTATTCAGGATTTATGGATGCTGCTATCGGGCGATCGCAGCGAAATGACGCGACAACTGATTGATATCTTAATCGGCTACGAAGACTTTTGCGATTTTGACCCGCGTGAGCTGCATTTAATTGAAGCGCTGCGCACGCTACGACTGATTCATTACTCCGGCTGGTTAGCCCGCCGCTGGCACGACCCCGCCTTCCCCGCCGCCTTTCCTTGGTTTAATACCGAGCACTACTGGCAAGATCGCATCTTAGAATTACGTGAGCAGATTGCGCTGATGGATGAGCCTGCGTTAGTGGTTTAAGCCAACAGATCCCATCAGCCTTTTAACAAAGGGGATGGGATCTAAATAACAAAGCACCAGTCCATGCACCCTACACCACCCGCCGCCCCTGCACCCATGTACCAACCACGGCTAAGTCTGGGCTAATCAGCGTTAAGCTGGCTTTTTTACCTATGGCGATACTGCCCAAATCGGCCAGCCCCAGTGATCTGGCGGGGTTACGGCTGGCCAGTGCCCATGCACGCTCTAGCGGCAAACCCAACCATTTTTGGGCGTGGCGCACGGCGTCGATCAGATGCAGGGTACTGCCTGCCAGTCCGCCCGCTTCAGTACGCACCACGCCATTTTGCATAGTCACCTGCATTTCACCCAGTTGATACGCGCCATCGCTCATGCCGGTGGCGCGCATGGCATCGGTAATCAGCAGTAGGCGCTCTTCTCCACAGCAAGACAGCGCAATTTTAACTGCAGCAGGATGCACATGATGGCCATCGGCAATCATCTCTACATCGCAGCCATCGGTGGTAAGCCCCGCGCCAACCACACCAGGATCACGGTGATGTAAGCCACGCATGCCATTGTAGCAATGCACAATGCCCTGTGCGCCCATCTGTAAAGCGTGCAAGGTTTGATCGTAGCTGGCGTCGCTATGGCCAATCAGTACTCGCACGCCTTTGCGGCGCAGCCATGCAATGGCTTCATCTGAGCCTGCCAATTCTGGTGCCAGCGCAACCGTATGCAGGGAATCACCGGCAATATCCAGCCAAGATTGCAACTCGCTCATATCCAAGGGCCGCATCCATTGCACCGGATGTGCACCACAGCATTTGGCAGTAAAATACGGGCCTTCCAGGTAACTACCCAGTAATTCTGCCCCAGGCAAGCCCCGCTCACGGCTGCGGCGAATTTCAGTTAAAGCCGCGGTAATGGCTGGCACAGGCGCAGTTACCGTGGTGGCCAAAAAGGCCCCCACACCAAAGCGGGCAAAATGCATAGAGATTTCATCCAGTGCATTGCTGCTGGCGTCCATGGTGTCAAACCCCGCAGCACCGTGCACATGGCTATCAATCAGCGCGGGCATCAGCCAGTTGTCACCCAGATCAAGATCAAAATCGCCACCCACTAATAAGGCCGCGATCTTGCCATCGGCCGCGATCTCAAGCACGGCGTTTTCCAGCCAGCCGTGCTCGCTTAATATCCTTGCCGCCCGTAAACGCTGCGTTTTACAAGGCATTAGCCGCCCCCTCCCGCTTGCGAGCTAAGCGCTCGGCAAGGCTGGTTACGCCGCTTTTACCTGCAGCCACCAGCCGCTGGCGAAACTCGGCCACATCGTGAATCTCATCACGCTCAAACAGCATTTCAGCAAACATTTGTAAATTAAGCCCGGTCACCACCTCAATATCACTGCGTTCCTGCGCAATGGTTGCCGCGATACGAAACGGCGAGCCGCCCAGCAGATCAGCCACAAATACCACGCCCTCCCCCTGATCCACACTGGAGATGGCTTGCCTTAACGTTGCATCCAGCACCGCCGTGCTGTTGCCTTCAGGAAAATCAACCGCACATAAGGCAGCCTGCTCGCCAAATACCTGAACAATGGCTTCTTTCATACCGCTGGCGATACGGCCATGGCCCGTTAAAATTAAGGCAATCATTTTCTCTTCCTTTTAAAGCAGGCGTTCACCCATACAGGGCCAACGCCTAGATCAAACATCGATTACAAAAAGCCAAGCAATTTACCGGCCAAACCAAACAATACCGTCACGCCAATCAGCTTCACGGGTGAATAGCCTTTTTTCATCAAGCCATACATCAATAAAGTAAACAGCAGTGGCAGCAGATTAGGCATCAGCTTATCCAGCACATCGGTCTGCAGCAAAATCTTGGCCTTACCCGCATGGATCTCTAAAGGGGTAGCAAGCCGTACATATGAAGCCACCAGCGCGCCAATCACCGTCATACCCACAATGGATGCGGCATGGGATATTTTTTTGGTACTGTTTTTTAAGGCGCTGATCGCCCCCAAGCCAGCGCGGTAGCCGTAATGCGCCAGCCCAAATCGCAAACCAAAGTGCAGAGCATTAAATAGCAATAAAAACACCACAGGGCCAAACAAGCTGCCCTCTAATGCCAGCGCCGCGCCAATCCCCGCACAGATGGGCAACCAAGTCAGCCAGAACATCGCATCGCCAATCCCACCCAAGGGGCCCATCAGCGCCACCTTAACCGCGCGAATGGTGGAGATTTTTTCCTTATTTTGCTCCATAGCCAGCACAAGGCCAGATAAAAAAGTCACATCAAAGGGATGCACATTTAAAAACTCCATATGCATTTGCGCCGAGTTGCGCAAATCGTCAGGGTTTTTATGAATTTTGCGTAAAGCGGGCAAAATAGTGAACAACCAGCCTCCCGCCTGCATCCGCTCATAATTAAAAGAGGCTTGCAGGGCAAGTGAGCGCCACGCCATGCGATTGATATCTCGCTTACTTAAGGGCTCGGCTGGGGTAGTGTCGATATAATCATCGCGCTCTACTTGGCTACTGGCCAAGGCTTGCTGCATGCGTAGCTCGGCTTTGGCCGCGCTGGCGGCTTCGGTATCATTAAATCCCATCATCTACCTCCACACTGCGAGCAGCCTGAGGCTGTGCGCGATTAGTATTAAAGTAATCTGCCATTGCGATGGCCAAAGCGCCTAATGCCACGGCCAAAATTGGCATTTTTAGGTAAGTCACCGCCACAAAACCCATGATGAAATAGGCGATGTAATTGACTTTCAGCATGATTTTCATCAGCAGAGCAAAACCAATCGCAGGCATCATGCCGCCAGCCACACTTAGGCCATCAAGCACCCATTTAGGTGCTTTTTGCACCACGGCACCGGCCGCTTCTGCGCCAAAGTAAATCGGTAAAAAAGCCATCACAAAATAAAAGACAAACAGGGTGAGCATGCCTAGGTAATTCACCCATTCAATGCCCCGCCAATTAGCCTCTTTTACCATCTTGTCGCACTTGTGCATCATTGGTGAAAAGGCGGTAAACAGCACGGTAATGCAGCCTTGCACCGCAATCGAAAACGGCACTGCTACGCCAATGGCCACCGTTGGCTCTGCCTTGGTTAAAATGGCAAAAGCCGTGCCAATAATGCCGCCGATCACCACATTAGGCGGCTGCGCCCCCGCAAGCGGCACCATACCCATCCAAACCAACTCTAAAGTCCCCCCGACCAGCAACCCCGTTTGCACATCACCCAAAATCAGCCCCACTAAGGGGCCAATCACCACCGGCCGGTGCATATGCGTCAGGCCATCGAATAAATCGACCCCCGCCACCCCTGCCAACAGCGCAATCAATAAGGCTTCGAATAACATGATTTCAATCCCCTGATGGTTACAGCAGCTTAGAAATAAGTTCGCCTGATTCATCCGGTACGCGGCGAATCTCACAAATCACATGCCGCGCAGCGAGCTCGCGAAATGCTTCCACATCAGCAGCATCCACCGACACTGTTTTGTGAATCTGCCGTTTTCCTTCAGCAAAATGCATATTGCCCACATTTACCGCGCTAACTGGCACCCCGCCTTTAATCAGGGTCAGTACGTCTTGCGGGGTTTTACACACCAGCAAAATCTTTTGGTGGCTCGCCGCTTTATGAATCACATCGATGGTTTTTTGCAGCGTGAAATAACGGGTTTGCACCCCCTCTGCCACCACCATATCCATTAAATTTTGCTGGATAGGATCGGCCGCCGCAGCGTCATTTGCCACCAGTAGCAAATTGGCTCCAAGGCTACCAACCCAAGTCACCCCCACCTGACCGTGTACAAGACGGTTATCAATACGGGTCAGTAAAATATTTGGCCCAGCCATGTTTTTCTCCTGATTTTTTAGACCGCATGAGGGTAGATTTTTACCCCCTGCACCACGCGATTGACTTCACCTGTTGGGCAAGGATTATCTGGGGCCAAACCCAGCGCCAGCGCACTTTCAAAGGCAAAGAGTTGAGCAAATAGTAAGTAAGGCAAGGCGTAATAAATATCATCTAGCCCAGCAATATCGACTTCCAGTAGCGGCAGATTTGCGCTGCTTTTTGCCCCTAAAGCCAGCACCTGCTGCGCAATGCCATTGGTGATGAGCTCTGTTTGCAAATCATCGTCGTAGCGGCGGGTTTCCGATTTGGCTGGGGCCATAAAGATCACCACGCAGCTTTGGGCATCGATCATAAATTTAGGGCCGTGACGCACACCAAGCGTGGAATCAAAGCGGGTAGCAATACGGCCAGCGGTGAGCTCCAACATTTTGAGCGCGGATTCTTCTGCCAACCCTGCCATCTCGGCGCTACCCAGATAAATCACCCGCTTAAAGCCTTGACCCGCTAGCGCTTTCGCTTGCACGGCCCAGCCTTCCAGCTGCGCTTCGCAAAAAGCCGCCACGCTTTCAATTTGCTCTTTCGCTCGGCTTAGCAATATCCCTGGCGAAAGCATCATGGCCGCAGCCACAAACATGCAGCTAAAGCTGGAGGTCATGGCAAAGCTCTGATCATTTGAGCCCTCTGGCATCAGCACACAATAAGCATGAGGATTAGCCACGCTATAGCGCGCCAGCTCGCCTTCTGGATTACACGTCAGCACCAGATGGCGGCAATACGGCAGCAACTGATCGGCAAGCTTTACGGCGGCTACGCTTTCTGGGCTATTACCGGATCGGGCAAAAGACACCATCAGCGTGGGCCGTGCGGGGTCTAAAAACGCCAGCGGTTTACTTACAATATCGGTGGTCGACACCGCCTCAACAGATAAACCAAAACTCGCGCGTAACCACGGCTCCAGAGCACGGCCAGCAAAGGCAGAAGTGCCTGCCCCGCATAAGATAATCCGCAGGCTGGGGGTAGAAAGCACATCCAGCATCCAGCTTTTCCACTCCAGCTTGCTTTGGATCAACCCATTTGTTAGCTCACGCCAGAGCCTAGCTTGCTGGCTAATTTCACGGGCGGTATGTAAAGCGCCAAGATCTGCAAGGCTACTTTGCTCATAAGCAAGGTACTTCATGCTTTCACCTCCTGTGCCATACCGCAGGCACGGGCATAGAGGCCGGTGACTTCCATAATTTTGTCCACCACCCAAGCCTCGGGGCTTGCCGATAGTAATCCTGCACTGATTTTTTTAGCCTGCTCGGGCAAATACTGGCTGATGAGGGTAGGCAAAGGCGGCTGGCGGCGCAGATTATCAAACAGCTTAGCCACCGCAGCGCTTACTTCTGGGTGCGGCCAGTAATAGCGAATCCGGTCTGATAAGCTGTAATTGCGATCTAGATATTGCTGATGCCCCGCTTGCTCGTAATAAGCCAGCCAGTAATCTGGCTCTTCTTTCATGACTTGGCTTAGCGTGTCTTTTAGGTGCGACGCCGCAAACTCGCCAATGGCCTCGCGCTCGATCGCATCTAATGCAAACATGGCTTCGCGCAGTGCAAACGTTAAACCTGGGCCTACTTTTAGAATGGCAAAGTGATCTTGCACCAGCTGCTGTAAAGACGCCTCACTTTGATAATCTGTAGAGTGCGCTTCATAGACCATAGGCTGGGTAGTGATAAAATGGCTCAACGCAGCGGCCTTATCATGCTGATAACGCACCACTTTATGATTATCAAATTCCACCCCTGGCTGCACCACCATGGCAATCACCCTAGACCAAGCCGCTGCACAGCCTGCATCGGTAAACACCTGCTGATGCACCTTTAGTGTTTGTGCGGCCGCAGCGGGCGAAGTCACCTCCACTCCCTCTAATGATTCTTGCGCGCCGCCCGGAACGGGCACTTCGGTGCCAATCACATAAACAGGCGCTTCCCCACCCGCGGTTTGCCATGCACCTTCGGCGACCTGACATAACACTGCGGCACGTTTTGCCACCGTGGCATCGCTTAGTGGCACCGGATCGCCAGCGCAAGACATTGAGCAATCTAAATGGATTTTGCGAAAGCCTGCCAGCACATAGGCACTGACCATTTCGGCGGCTTTTGCCATGGCCTGCGCGGCAGGCTCTTTCTGCCATGCATTAGGGCCTAAATGATCACCGCCTAAAATAATGCGTGCTTTTGCAAAGCCCACTTTATCGGCAATTGCAAATATATAATCTTTAAAATTAGTCGGTTTCATTCCGGTATAGCCACCAAATTGATTCACCTGATTTGAGGTGGCTTCAATTAAGACATAACTATCGTCTTGCAAACCTTGGCGCAGTGCCGCTTCTAAAACCAGCGGGTGGGCCGAGCAAATAGAATAAATCCCATTTGACTGCCCTTGTTTATGCTGGCTAATTAATTTTGTTAAATAAGACATAAAGGCTTACTCCTTTAAAAAACTTTATTCCGCCACAATCACGGTTACACCCATCTTTATCAGTGCCTGCCGGTATTCATCGCTAATCCCACTGTCTGTAACCAAAATATCCACTCGTGGCATTTTGCAAATGACGCAAAAACTACGTTTGCCAAATTTACTGGAATCAGCCAATAAAATAATTTGATCACAAGCCGCCAACATGGCACGGTTTAATTGCGCATCCTGAGCGTTGGTGGTGCTTACGCCAGCGAGCAAATCAATACCATCTGCACCAATAAATAATTTATTAAAGTGATGTAATCTAACGGCCTGTTCAGCCTCTGGCCCACATAAAGAATAAGAATCTGCCCGCAACGTGCCACCTGTCATCATGACGGTAAAGCGCGTATCCGCAACTAATTCGCTGGCCAGATTCAAAGCATTGGTCATTAAAGTAATTTTTTTATTGCTGGCAATATGGCGGGCCAATAAAGCTACGGTAGAACCTGAATCCACGATAATGGAATCGCCATCGTCTACCAGCTCTGCCGCTCTCTGGGCAATTAATTGTTTTGATTCTGAGCGAATATTTTCTTTTTCTCTGAATTCAAGCTCAAAAGAAAAATTTTGAGAAAGCGTTGCCCTACCATATGAGCGGCTAATACAACCACTTTTTTCTAATTCATCTAAATCATGCCGAATAGTAACGGCAGACACGCCCAATTCATTGGCCAGCACGCTAACATTGCAACTGGCATGCTGACGCAATAAATCCACAATTTTTTCATGCCGCGTTTGCATACGTTTTATGGGTAATTTTTTATCCGACATTGCAATCTCTGTTGCTCATTTGCTGAGCCGCTAAAAGTAAAGTCAGGCAGAAAGTAAATACAATCTATTCCTTCACTACAAAGCGTGTCAACGAATTAATTTTCGACTTAAAAGGTGGATATTTTCTAGTTAGCATAAGGTAGATAGTGAATAAATCACGACAAATGTAGGATTAATACGTAAAAAATACAGCAAAAAAATAGGCTAAAAACAGAGTATTTATGAAAAAACCAAGAATTATCAGCAGCACTTATATCAAAAAGAAGTAAAACTACATAAATTGTCAGCTAAGCTGCAAATATAAAAGCCAATTACAATGAAACCAAAACGAAAGCACTACACATTAAAAACTTTCGTTTCAATCCATAAAATACGTGTATTTTTTACAAAAAAAAGCGCGACTTGCGCCGCGCTTTTTTCTTATTAAGATGTGCTAGTTAGTCCATACCCCTACTTCACCGGAATCTTCACCTCACCCGCCGACACTGCCGTCACGCTGTTTTGTGGGCTGCCATCGATTAGGCGGTCGGAATAGGTGAGGTAGATGAGCGCGTTGCGCTTTACGTCCACCATGCGCACGACCTGCACTTGTTTAAAAAATAGCGATGCCGATTCAGAAAATACCTCTTCCTTCAATGGCAGCGGTTTTTTAAAGGTGAGTTTGCCGATCTGGCGACAGGCAATAGAGAACTCGGCTTTATCCTCGGCAAGGCCCAGCGAGCCTTTAATACCGCCGGTTTTAGCCCGCGACATATAACAAGTCACGCCTTCTACCTTTGGATCATCAAAGGCATCGACCTGCACGCGGTGATTGCGGCCGATCAGCTTAAACGCGGTGGTCACCGAGCCTACTTCTTCTGCCAAGCTCACGTTACTGATCATTAAGCTGGCTAAAACCAGCCACCATTTATTCATTAAATGCCTCCATAGATTGCCAAGCCCCGATTGCTGCGCTTTGTTGCGCCGCTTCTAGTACTTGCATAATAAATACGCCTTCTTCCGGCGTAACTGGGTTTTTAGCCAAGCCCAGCACCGCATCGCGAACCGCAGCGTAATAATCTGTATATTGCCCCAGCGGCATGACAATTTCTTCACTACTCACCAGATCATTCACGCTGTGATGCAATAAACCAGGCAGTGGATCCAGCCCAAAGCCTACTGCGTCTGGCAATAAACCGGCTTTAAGCTGGCTCTCTTGCGTGTCTAAGCCCTGCTTTTCAAAACTTGCCGAACTGCCGTGCAGCATATAACGCGGCGCACCGCCACTGACTAAACAGCTGGCCGATAATTTTACCCGCATGGTTGGATAGCGCAGCAGCACATGAAAATCGTCCACGGCTTGCGCACCGGCTCGGCGCTGTTGCAAATCGGCAAACACGGCTTGGGGCATGCCAAATAGCTGTAGAGTTTGATCGATCAGATGTGGGCCAAGATCAAACCACAGGCCGCTACCCAGCTCGGTATTTTCTCGCCAGCGATCACGCGTTTGCGGGCGATAGCGATCAAATTGGCTATCAAACTGGGCGATTTGCCCAAGGCGACCACTGGCAAGTAGCGCTTTTAAGCCTAAGAAATCGGCATCCCAGCGGCGATTATGAAAAATCGACAAAATCTTTTCTGAGTCTTTTGCCCGCAGCGCTAGTTCTGTCGCCTGAGCCACGGTCAAGGTAAATGGCTTATCCACCACCACATGCTTGCCCGCTTCCAAAGCTTCACAAGCCAAGGGATAGTGGCTAGCATTTGGCGTGGCCAATACCACCAAATCAATCTGAGGGTCTTTAATCAGCGCCAGCGCATCGGGCAACACCCTTGCTGCGGAATAGCGATCTGCTACTAGCTGCGGCTGGCTAGATGCCACCGCGCACAAATCTAAGCCTGGCGTGGCCGTAATCAACGGCGCATGAAAAGTCTGCCCCGCATAGCCAAAACCAACCAAGCCTACTGCTAAATTCTGTTGCATGTTTTTT
This sequence comes from Iodobacter sp., assembly GCF_025352645.1. Lineage (GTDB taxonomy): Bacteria > Pseudomonadota > Gammaproteobacteria > Burkholderiales > Chitinibacteraceae > Iodobacter. The sequence continues at coordinate 59,208 of NZ_JANXSO010000175.1, forward strand.
CCCTTATTTTGTCCACACAGCGGCCTAATCCATATTACCTGTGGACCGGTGGAATTACCCCACCCTATTCAACCTATACGGCTCGTAAAACAGCAAGATTTAAGCACAAAAAATAACTTACCTTATGACTACAAAATAAAAACACAATCTTTCACCATTAAAACAAAAAGCCACAGCCATCACTTCGTAGGCAAAATGGAGGGCGCTGCTTTATCTTGGGCGCAGCAAGCAGCGCTCCTCCCTTATTTATGATGTTGCTTCGCTTGCAGACTCGCCTATTTATGTACTCTGCCCCCTCCTTTATGTATAAGAACTGGCAATAGTTGTTATTTAGTTGATAGCGACGTCCAATCCCACAATCACCCACATGGAAACGGCATGATTCGCCTTCACTCGCAAATTACAGAGCTTGCAGCCACTGAATGGGATGCGCTGGCTGGCACGCAACCTTTTGTAAGCCACGCCTATCTAGCCGCACTAGAGCAAACGGCAGCCGTGGGTGGGCGTAGCGGCTGGGAGCCTTGCCATCTAGCCGTAAGGGATGAAGCACAGCAGCTCATTGGTGCAATGCCTTTATATCGAAAAAGCCATTCCTATGGCGAATATGTGTTCGATTGGGCTTGGGCCGATGCGTATCAGCGCCATGGCTTAGATTATTACCCCAAGCTAATCAGCGCGATTCCCTTTACGCCAATTACTGGCCCTAGGCTGCTGGCAAACGACGATGCCACGCGGCAAATTTTGCTTGCGGCTGCCGTGGCAATTGCGCAAGAAGCAGGCGATTCATCGTTTCATCTATTGTTTCCTGAGGCCAATGAAGCCACTCTGGCGCTGCAAAGTAGCCTTATCCCGCGCTGCGATGTGCAGTTTCATTGGCTACGTGGCGATTGGCGCGATTACGCCGATTTTAGCGATGCACTCACCCGCGATAAACGCAAGAAGCTGCGGCAAGAGCGGCGCAAGGTGAGCGATGCGGGAGTAAAGATTATCCGTAAGCGCGGCAGCGAGATCAGTGAGGCAGACTGGCATTTTTTTTACCGCTGCTACAGCAACACCTATATGGAACATCGCTCAACACCTTATTTAAGCTTGGCTTTTTTCTTACAAATAGCCAGCAGCATGCCGCAAGCTTGCTTACTGGTATTAGCTTACCAAGCAGGCCAACCGATTGCAGCAGCGCTGAATATTGTTGGCCCAGATCGGCTATATGGGCGTTATTGGGGCGCGGCATGGGGGCCAGCGGGGTTTGTGGCCAATCTACATTTTGAGCTGTGCTTTTACCAAGGCATTGAATTTGCTTTGGAGGCAGGCTTAGATGCATTTGAAGGGGGTGCACAGGGCGCACATAAACTGGCCCGTGGCTTTGTACCGGTTAGCACTCAATCGGCGCACTGGCTGGCCCACGCTGGCTTTGCGGATGCCATTGATCAACACCTAGCCAAAGAGCGTCTTGCCGTAAACCAATGGCAAAGCGAACTAGCACAGCACCAACCATTTAAGCGTTAGCGCAAAAACGTTAGAAAATTTATATCAATCACGGGGATAAACCCAGAGCAGATTGAATCGAAGCCGCTTGCTTTTGCAAAGAACGACTAAGCACCTGTAAGGTTTCTTCTCTAACCTGCTGGTTTTGAACTTCCAGCTCTAAAACCCCCGCCAGCCTGAGCAAACTTTTGACCCCAAGCTTTGCAAGCTGTATTTTCAACGCTGCAACCTGCTGCTCTGCCAACGGCCAATCCAGCAGAGCTATGGCACTGCGAATATCCTTCACCCATATTGCGTGATTTAAACAAAAATCATGCAGCACCTTAAAGTAACTTGCGGCGTGGCCTTGGGCCAAACGCAAACCTTCTGCCAAATCCAAACCTAAAATATGAGCAGGCATCACATTAGGCTCAAGCAAAGCGCTACGACTAAGTGGTATCCAGCGCAATAAGGTTTTATATAATGATTCTGGATCAATCGGCTTGCTTACAAAATCATCCATGCCCGCTTGCATACAATGATCTCTATCCAACTGCATGGCATTGGCTGTCATAGCCACAATAGGTAACTGAGCTAACTCGGCAATAGCACGCATACTACGCGTTGACTCTAGCCCATCCATAACGGGCATTTGCATATCCATCAGCACCAAGTCATAAATATTTTTTTGCACCATTTCTAGAGCAATAAGGCCATTATCTGCAATATCTACAAGCAGCCCTAAGCCCTGCAACAACTCAGATGCAACCATTTGGTTCAATTCATTATCTTCAGCCAACAAAATTCTTGCGCCACGAATTTGTCTCACTTCACTTAATTCTTTTTCAAGTATTTCATTTTTCGATGGCCTTACTGAACCAAGCCCACCCATAAGATGCATTAAGCTATCAAACAATACCGAAGCATTCACGGGCTTATTGATGATTTCATGGATATGAATGTCTTTACAAGCAGGCAATACATCATCGCGCCCATAGGACGTAATCATCGCCAAATGAGGTGCAGGATCAAGGGGTAATGCTTGAATGGCTTTGGCCGTTTCAATTCCATTCATTTCAGGCATTTGCCAATCTAATAACACTATATCAATAGGTTGTGTGGTGGCGAATTGTTGAATCATTGCTAATGCTGCACGCCCTGAGCTCGCTATACTCACCACAAAGCTCATACTACTGAGCATATCCGCCAAAACGGCACACGCTGTCTGGTTATCATCTACAACCAGAATATGCTGACCACGTAGATTAATGCTTGGTAAATAAACAGGGCTAGTTTGCGCACTTAAACCCAACTTTGCCGTAAACCAAAAAGTAGAGCCTTTTCCATATTCACTATGTACCCCTACTTCCCCTCCCATTAATTCAGCTAATTTTTTAGAAATAGCCAAACCTAATCCCGTGCCGCCATATTTACGTGAGGTTGAGGTATCTGCCTGCTGAAAGCTTTGAAAGAGGCGGCTAATTTGCTCCTCTGTAAGCCCAATCCCCGTATCCCTCACGGCAAAATAAAACAAAGCATCCTCCGCGCTTATTTCCTGCAGGCGGATCAATATCTCCACTTCTCCTTGCTCAGTAAACTTGATTGCATTATTGGCGTAATTAACCAAAATTTGACTTAAACGCAGCGAATCCCCAATTAAGTAGCGCGGCACATCGGCGGCCACATCAAAAACAAGCTCTAATCCTTTATCATTTGATTTATTTGCAATTAAATTACTTACATTATCTAATAATAGCTCTAAATCAAATTCATTAGATTCAATCGTTAACTTGCCCGCCTCCACCTTAGAAAAATCCAAAATATCATTAATAATTCCGAGCAAATGTTGAGCTGATTGCTCTATTTTATTTAAATAATTTTGTTGCGGTGCGGTTAGTTGGGTTTTTAATGCCAAGTAGCTTAATCCTAGGATGGCATTCATGGGTGTGCGAATCTCATGGCTCATATTAGCGAGGAAATCGGCCTTTATCTGTGCGGCCTCTTCAGCCATTTCCTTAGCCTGCCGCATTTCAATTTCTGCTTTTTTAAGTGCGGTGATATCTCTTGCCGTGGAAACCACCCGCACCTGACCATCATCCTCGGCCAAAAAAATGGTTATTGCTACATTTATAATTTCGCCATTAGCCCTAATATGCCGAGTTTCAAAGTTAATAGGGCGGCCTGTTTCAGCGATAAATTTTAAATGACTAGGATAGTCTTCCATATCAAAATCAAGATCAAAATCTGAGACATGAAAGCCAATAAATTCATCATAGCTATAGCCAAAGTGCTCAAGAGCTGCTTTATTTGCATAGCTAACTCTTGCCGTATCTGCATCCACCCACATCAAAGGGCCTGAGTTTTCAACTACATAACTATTAAAAAGTATTTTCTTTTCTATTCTTTTTTTATCGGTCACATCTTCCAAGGTGAATTGGAGCAAAGATTTACCTTGATATTCAAATAACATTAAATACGTCATGGAATCCCAAATTTCACCATTTGGTCTTTGATGCCGCCATCCAAATACTTCCATACCATTCGCTAATGCAGAGTGATCCTGCTGCAACATTGCTGTTTTACTATCTGTACCGTCATATTGAAATGGCGCTGAAAAATCTAATGGATTTTTCCCTATTACCTCATCACGCTGAGTACAGCCATAAATCCTCACTGCGGCCATATTGCAATCAATATATCGATTCGCCTCTGGATCATGCACAACCAAGGGCCGGTGTGATTCTTGAAACAGCATTTTGTTATAGTTTTCACTTTTAATCAGTGCATCTTCAGCATTTTTTCGTTTGGTGATATCTTGATAGTAACCATTCCAAATCACCGTGCCATCTGCTTCAATTGCCGTCGGAAAACCACTAAACACTACCCAGTGCAGCGCATCATCAAAGTGAAAGCGGACAATAATTTCAATGTTTTCCGCCACCGCGCCTGCACGCAAACGCACTGCGGCTTCTCGCAAAGCCTGCTGTGCAAAAGATTTATCCTGTGGGTCAGCATTGCGCCAGCGGTGCTCAGGGTTTTTGCGCAGATCAGCCGCAGATACACCAATTACATCAATCACTCGCTCATGAATGATGTTATAGCGATGCACCCCTTGCGCACTGGTACGCATCTGAAACACTACTAGAGGCAAAACATTTGCAATATCAATTATTTGCTGTTCAGCGTACTGCACTTGCCTTTGTGCGCTTTGCAGTGCGATCCGCGCGGATAGGTAGAGCCATAGCAAACCCCACGCTAGCAAGCAAAGTAAGGCGCACCAAGCCCAGTGTAGGATAAAGTAAGCGCCAAGCAGAAGGGTAAATGAGACTAAAAACGTACTAAAAACGAGCTGCCTCGATGTTCTTTTGCCCTCCCAAATTTGGAAAAATCGTTGCAGCATATGAAACTCATCCCAAGTCAGCCAGACAGAATCAAACAAACAGAAAACAACTGTCTCCCATTCAAAATAGACTGCTGGCAAGTAAACCGCCATGAGGATGCTGTGGCCTTAATCCAAATGAATCAGCCTGGCCTAAACTGCTGATGGCAGCGTATACACGCGTTTTCTACGGCCTTGTAAGATGCACGGATATTCTCAGATTGCCCAGATTGAGCCGCAGCCTCTAAGGCAACACTTTGCTGCTGCATATTTTCTGCTGCAGCATGAAAATCTTTAGCATCCGCTTGTTGCTTACTTGTGGATTGCTGAGTAATCGCAAATTCAGCAAAGTAAGCCCAAGGCTGCTGTGACTTTTGCTTAAGCTTAATCGCTTCTTTAAGTAACTCATCTTGCTTGTAAGGCTTATCGCCATTGAGCATGGCGTGTATCGCTTCACGCGATTTCAGCATTTCTTTGAAAGTGACTTTACGTAAAGAGACGGGGGAATTTGGATCGGTGCGCTGGCAGGCAGTGAGTGCCAATAGGCTAAATAAAATCAAAATAAATCGCTGCATATCCAACCAATGTAAATAGCAAAAGGGGAGCATGATACTACTCCCCTTTTTATCAGCCAATTAAATACGCCGTATTAATCCGTTATTGTTAAATCTAAGCTCCCCGCTTTCACTAAAATCGTTTTCGATTTTTCAATGGCTTTTTGCGGTGCAACATTGCCTTCCAAGCGGGTGATTTTTCTGAACTCTGCTTTTAAGCCTGCCGCGGTTAGCTCTACTACGGTATAGCCCTGTGCATCAGTGTCGGCATATTTAATCCAAGGATTATTTGCCGCCGGTGCGGTGCCTGCCGCCTGATTGGCAAACGGATTTAGGCGCTTAATTACTTCAGCCGCTGGCACGCTAGCAACAGGAATCTTCAGTGCCGCAGCCAGCTGCCCCGCCACCATGCCATATAGCGTTTGCGCCGCAACGGATTTTTTGGCCGCTGCCAGCGCAGCAATCTGCCCACCAATCAACTCGCCCATTTGCCCAGCCAGCGTTTCATTAAAGGTATTGATTGCAGCGCTAGACAAACCGGCCGTTGGCGTAACGGCCGCAGCTGGCAATAAGCCATTTGCAATCGCCCCGCCTACAGCAGCTTTAATGGCTGTGGTATTGCTTAGATCCGTCAACCCAGCCTGCATGGCAATGCCGGCCGAAATCATTTGAATGGCAATGCCTTCGGCTGCGGCTTCTGAAGTAAAGATTAATGGCTGCACCGCAGCAGAAGCCGGATCACTCACCGCCTTGGCAAAATAGCTGTAGAAAGAATCGCTGCTGATACCAGCGGTAACTAGATCAATCATCACCGGCTTGCCGCTGGTGTAATCGTCATAAACCTGGCCCGCATAAAAGGAGTGAATATCGCCAGTAATGGCCACCACGTTTTTGATCTGATTGCTGCTTAAAAACTGCATCAGCGCTTTACGCTCGGCGTTATAGCCATCCCACTGGTCGGCATTCAGGATGATTTCTGTTTGGAAATCTTTAGGCGCCGCCGTTAGCGATTTACCGTTAACGCACATTTTAAGTAAGGAAACCTCATTACCCCACAGCTTCCATGTTGCCGTGGAGGCCTTCATGGTGTTTTGCCACCAATCACGCTGGGTTTTACCAAGGATGGAAACTAGCGCCAGCTCATCGCCCAAAGGCTTTGCCGCCGCCATTTTTTTTGCTTCAGCCGCCGCTAGCAGCGCCGTTGGCACCATATAACGCGAACCCACCGAGCTACCTGCTGCCGCTTCAGGAATCACATGATCGGCACGGTAGAGGCGCTGATCGGTCATCACCAGATGCAACAATTTACCAAAGCGGAAATCACGGTAAAGGTGGATATTCTGGAAGCCCTTATCCGTAATATCAAACTTCACATCGGCAGGCATAAACTCAAACCACGCCTGATTGGCGCTGCGGCGGCGTTCGGTTTCGTGTTTATTGTCCGCCTTGCCACTGGTAGCATCAAAGCTGCCATTGTCATAGGTGGTGGCATCGCCCCAGCAATCATCAGAAAACTCGTGGTCATCCCAGATGGCGATCATGGCAAAGCGCTCGTGCACCGCCTGCAAGCGGGCATCAGAGCGATACTGCTTATACAGGGTGCGGTAATCGGCGGTGCTATTGGCAAAGCGTGCACCGTCTTTACCATTTTTGAATGGGCCGTCCGGTAGTTTGATCGCCGTATGTAGCGCCTCTACAGCGCCTTTTTGGAAGTCTTCACCAACGGTTTCGTAAATATAATCCCCCAAATGCACCACAAAATCTAACTGCTCTTTTGCTAGCTCAGTAAAGCCAGCCCAGTGGTTAATGCTCCAATCTTGGCAAGATAAGTAAGCAAAGCGCAGCTTATTCACATCCACATCTACCGCAGGTGCAGTCTTAAACCGCCCTACTCGGCTCATGCTATTGCCAGCAATAAACTGGTAGAAATAAGTGGTGGCTGGGTTTAAGCCTTCTACTTTATGGCGAATGGTGTGATCCCACTCGGTTTTTGCCGTGAGTGCCACTTCATGAACAATGCTGGTCAGCGGCTTATTACTACCGAGTAAGGCCGATTGATCGCTACTGCTAATCACTAAACGCAGGCCAATATCTGCGGCCTTAGTTGATATCACATCGTCTGCATCGCTAGGCACCACGCGGGTCCATAGCATGATGCTGGTGGCCGCCGGATCACCCGAGGCGATGCTCTGCGGAAACTTACAAGGGATCTGCACCACGGCAGGCAATACAGCGTCATCGTCGTTGCTACTACAGCCAACTAACAACGCTGGGCCTACGGTAGAAACAGTAACAAAGCCGGTCCACTTTAAAAACTGACGACGATTCATGCTGCGCATCCAAAAGAGTAAGGCCAGCAACATAACCGAACAATATGACAAGTAAGTTAAAACAAGTGTTTCATTGAAGAAATACCAGCTCAGCCTTAATGTGCCGCCGCATCCCTCGTTATTAAACGAGGAGATAAATCATATTGCACAGGAATATCCTGCAAGGCAGTGCCCTTTTGATGCATAGCAATAATCCCTGCAGCTAACTTGCCTTGTATCTGATAATCGCCAACGGTTCCAATACTGCAATGATAAGGAATAAATGCGGCTACGCTACAAATAGTCTCAATATTAGCTTCATTCAGTGCTTGCATTAGCTCGGGTGCTATCGAAATCAAATAGCTATCTGTGGGAATAAACACCACGCTATCTTTAGCATCCTTTTGCAAACGCAACAGCTCTGATTTAATTAATGCTTTATCAGGGTTAATTCGCCAAGTTGCTAATGTCCAATTATATTGGGCGGCCACTGGTTTTAATTGCTCAGCAATCAGCTGTGTATTTTGCTCCCGTGGATTCACTGGCAGCAGCATTTTACTTCCCCTAGGCAAGTATTTACGGGCGTTAGCGATCTGTAATGGTAGCGAAACCATATTGCTTACCCCTGCCATCATTTTATTATCTTTTTTATTCGCCGACACCAGCCCTGCGCCTAAGGGATCAGCCACAACATTAAATATTAAAGGTTTACGCCCTTGCAAAAACAGCTTAGTCATCTGACTTGCAGTTGTGCCAAAGCTATATACATAGTCATATTGGGCCAAAGTAGGCTCTAGCTGGGTGCGCAATAGTGTAGCCAGCGTAGTGCGGTCCTGATTGGCGTTAAAAACCGTAATATCGGGTTTTAAGCCCAGTTTTTTCATTTCATCACGAAAACCCTGCTCCGCTGCAGTTTCCCCCCGCCATAACACCATGGCAATTTTAAGTGCATAGGCATTTACATGAATAAACCATAAACAACAAAATAATAGCACTCGCAACATAACGATCCCCCTTAACCCTAATCCTATTAACTTAACCACTTGCCATGGCTTATCGCACAATTACAAACATTGAATCATCGTAGGGCGGGTGAAATCCGCATTTTTTTCAACGTCGATCAAAGGTTGCACCCGTCCTACAAATACCGTTTCTCTTAAGTTGATAGAATTGCCCTTCACATGAGCACCTTACTTAAATTAGACCATTGCCGCCTAGTGCCCGTTCTCAAATGGATAAAGGGATAAAATTAATGATTTAAGCAGCGGGTTCCGCACATAAAAAAACCGCCCAGGCGTTTATCTGAGCGGTTTAAAATTAGCTAAAATTATTTATAAAGTAACTAAATCATCATTTAAATATTGCTTATTTTGCACTCGGCCACGGCCTTGCGGAATAGACGAGAGCAATTTTCGGGTATAAAAAGCTTTAGGATTCAGATAAATTTCATCTGCATCGGCCTGCTCCACCACTTCACCCTTATTCATCACCATCACTTGATCTGAAATATGCTTCACCACCGCCAAATCATGCGAAATAAACAAGTAAGACAGCTTAAATTCATCTTGCAAATCTTGCAGCAAGTTCAGCACCTGCGCTTGCACCGATACATCCAAGGCCGATACCGATTCATCGCAAATTAAAATCTCTGGCTTCATGGTTAAGCAACGTGCAATAGCAATCCGCTGCCGCTGCCCACCCGAAAATTCGTGTGGATATTTAGCCAGCGCAGCAGCAGGCAAGCCCACTTTATCCAGCAGCTCACGCGCTAATTTAATTCTATCCATCGCGCTGCTGCCAATACCGTGTAGCTGCATAGGCTCGGTTAAGATTTGTTCCACGGTAAAACGTGGATTAAGCGAGGCGTACGGATTCTGAAAAATAATCTGGATGCGGCGCTTATAGTCATTAAACTCACGTGCATTCATGGCAAATAGATCTTTACCATTAAAGAATGCTTGGCCACTAGTGGCTTGATGCAAGCGCACTAAAGTCAATCCAACTGTGGTTTTACCCGAGCCTGACTCGCCCACAATACCCAACGTTTTACCACGGGCTAATTTAAACGATACATCTTTAGCCGCATGGAATACTTTCTTACCAAATAGGCCTTCACGGGATTCAAAAGCTTTGCCCAAGCCTTTTACTTCCAGCACAATTTCATCGTCTTTTTTATAGCCGCGTACACGATCCGCTGGCTCTACATAGCCACCTGGCTTTAAGAAATCGTCAATCACTGCAAGGCGCTCTGGGCGGCGATCTAAGTGCGGCCTGCAAGCCAGCAGTGCCTTGGTGTAGCTGTCTTTAGGTGCATCGAAAATCTGCTCTACCGTACCCGTTTCGCGGATTTCGCCATGACGCATCACCACCACATCATGGGCAAACTCGCCAACCAAGCCCAAATCATGAGTAATAAACAGTACCGACATGCCGTGCTTTTTTTGCAGCTCGGCAATCAGTTGTAAAATTTGCTTTTGGATAGTGACATCCAGCGCCGTGGTTGGCTCGTCAGCAATCAAAAGCTTAGGCTCGCAAGCAATCGCCATGGCGATCATCACGCGCTGTTGCTGCCCGCCTGATAATTGATGCGGATAAGCATTGGCTTTTTCACTTGGATTAGGTAAACCCACTTCAAACAACAGCTCAACCGCGCGCTTGGCAGCGGCACGGCGGCCCAATCCAGCGTGAAGCATCAAGGTTTCCGCTACCTGATCGCCCACGGTAAACACAGGGTTTAACGAGCTCATCGGCTCCTGGAAAATCATCGCAATATCTTTGCCGCGCATTTTACGCAGCTCGCTACCGCTTAAACCTAATAGATTTTTACCTTCAAAGAGAATCTGGCTATCAGGGCTAATTTCAGTATTATTTGGTGGCAGCAATTGCATAATCGCCATCGAAGTCACGGACTTACCCGAGCCCGATTCGCCCACCAAGGCCACGGTACGATTTTTAGGGATATCGAAACTTACGCCTTTGATGGCACTAAATTTTTCGCCATCTTCCTGACGAAAATTCACCACTAAATTACGCACCGATAATAATGTTTCGGTATTTTCAGCAGAGGACATGTCGCGATCTCCTTATTTAACTTTTGGATCAAGCGCATCGCGCAAAGCATCCACCAACAGGCTAAACGCCGTCACCAAGACCGACATCGCAATCGTCACAGCAAGCATTTGCCACCAGAAGCCCTGCACCAATTCAGCGGGCGTTTCCGCCAGCATCGAGCCCAAGCTCACCTGACGCACACCCACACCAAAGCCAAGGAAAGACAAAATAGCTTCGTATTTAATCAAGGCAACCGTCATCAAGGAGAACTGCACCAAAAGCAAATGGCTGATATTTGGCAAAATATGCACAAACATACGACGGTAATGCGAAGCACCAATCGCATCGGCGGCTTGCACGTATTCACGGTTTTTAAGCTTCATATACTCAGCGCGCACCAGACGATAAGTACCTGTCCAGCTAGTCAGCGCCATCACCATAATAATAGTGCTAATCCCACGCCCGCTTACCGCAGCAAAAGATAAGAGCAAGAGCATATCGGGAACAGAAGTAAAGATGCTGTAAAACCATGTAAAGAAGTCATCAACTTTTCCGCCAAAATAGCCAGAAATCGCTCCCAAGGTCGTGCCAATACTCAGCGCCAACACCGCACCAAAAATACCAACAAAAATAGAAGTTGAAGTGCCTTTAATGGTTTTTTCAATCACACCACGGCCACGTAAATCCGCACCAAACGGCATGGTTTCTAGCTTGGCTGGGCTGTTATCCGCATACTTTGCCGTGTTTTTCTGCGCGGCTTCCAGCTCTTGAGCCAGCGGGTCTTCTGGAGGCAGCATGGTTACAATCGGCTGCGCTTCAGCCACCGTTGCCGTTTTTGCTGGCAACTGCTCGTCTTTATCCTTAGTAATCCAAGAAGGGGGTGCGTAAGGCACGGCTACTTCTTCGGCCCAATTGCTTGCAACGATATTCAGCCAACCACCTACGGCAATCAACAAATAAGCCACGACCACCCATAGCGCAATAAAGCCAACCTTATTACGCTTTAAGCGCTGCCAACCCAATGCCCACAAACTTTTAGACGCCGGTTCAATCTTCAACCCCGGCACAGCTTCAACAATTGCATTCATAAGTTTCCCCAGGGTTTATTTAAGTTGAACGCGTGGATCAATTAATTTGTAAACCAAATCGGCCAACAAATTAAAAATCATCGTTGCAATCGCAATATAAATGGTGACAGCTTTAATCACTGGAAAATCGCTTTTATTAACGGCCAGCAATACTTCATTACCCATACCTGGAATACCAAAGAAGCTTTCCAGAATCAGCGCCCCCATCATTAAAAACGGCAATGCCATCATCACATTAGTAACGACAGGAATCATCGCATTACGCAGCACATGCTTAAGCATAATTTTAGATTCTGACAAACCTTTTGCCCTAGCCGTACGCACATAATCATTATTCATTTCTTCAATAAAAAAGCTGCGATAGAAACGAATATCTGGGCCAATAGAAACCATTAGACCCATTAATAATGGCAAAGGCACATAAACCATTAAATTGGTGAATAAGGAATCACCCCAGCCGCGCACCGGAAACCAAGCCAATTCATAAGCAAGGAAATACTGGCCCACCACGATATACACCAAGGCGCTAATCGACATCGCCACGGTACAAGCAATCGTCACAATGCGATCGGTTACACCGCCCCTAAAGTAAGCCACCAATGCGGCCAAAGGAATGGACACCAGCAAGCTTACAGCCAGCAAAGCACCGGTTAAGGTTAAGGATGGGCCAACACGGCTCGCAATCATCTGCGATACCGGCTGCTGGGTAGACCAAGACGTGCCAAAATCTAAAGTCAGTACTTGCTTTACAAAAATCAAGAACTGCTCTGGCAGACTTTTATCTAACCCTAGTTGGGTACGAATATTATTTAATACTTCCTCGGTTAAATGCTTACCACCCAAGATTAAACTTGGATCGCCTCCCACCACAGAAAATAGGATAAAAACCAATAACATCACCCCGAAGATAGTCGGGATCATTTGTAAAACACGGCGAATAATATATGCGAGCATTATTTTTCCTTAGCCACAAAATATGCAAAATGAGTCATTATTTTTGAATATCCAAATAACGCCACAGCGTATTAAATTGTGGATGGGGTTTATAGCCCTTAATCCAAGCATGCGTTAAGTAGTTATTAAACCGTGTATCGCCCATAACCCAAGGCGTATCTGCCATCATCACTTTATTCATTTGATCATACAGCGCATTACGCTCTGGGCTATCGACCATTTTTTGTGATGCTTCATATAATTTATCGTATTTAGGCGAGCTATAGCAGGCATAATTTTCGCTACCAATATTCTTGCCATAGAGCATCATAGTGAAATTATCGCCATCGGGATAATCTGCCAGCCATGCCGCGCCATCCATACCATAGGTGCAGGTACGCAATGATTTAACTTGCTCATTCCATTGCATTTGTCTAAATGCCACTTTGACTTTAATTTGGTCAAAAGCTTTTTGCCAATATTCATTCCACTGCTTATCAATACCTGTAGTGCCGGTAATGAAATCAACCACCAAAGGCTTGCCATCGGGTAGATGACGCTTACCATCAGCACCCAATTTATAACCAAACTCATCGAGCAAGGCATTCGCTAAAGCGGGGTTATATTCAAATGCCGCTCTAAAGTTAGGATTATGCCCAGCCACATTCGGCGGGATAATATATTGCGCTTTTACCGCCTGGTTGCGGCGAATATTACGAATCGTATCTGTAGTATTAAAAGACATTGCAATTGCGCGGCGTAAAGCAATTTTCTCTTTACCCAAGCCCCCCAAGACAGGGTCTTTCATATTAAACACATAGTAGGTAATTTCTTCACCCAAATCGCGGTGAAGTTTAATCCCTCTTTTCTTTAAATCTGCTTTTAAATCAACACGCCAAGGATCATTAGGATCGAGCAACATAGAGCCACGCACCAGCGGCTGTGGCATTTTACTTATATCCAAATCACCATTTCTAAATGCCAGCCAACTTGGTTGCTCTTCTTGAATGATTGAAACTTCAATTCGGCCCACTTCAGGAATAGTTTTGCCATTCATTTCTTTAGCGAGCTGCTGATCGCCAATATCATCGCCCGGCTTATAGGCAATAATGTTTTTTCTATAATAGGGATTTGCCACTAGAGAAATATGCGTGCCTGGCTTCCACTCACTCACCATATAAGGGCCAGTACCAACAGGGTGCGACATCGTATTATCGGCGTAAGCCTCTATGACTTCGCGCGCAACTGCGCCCAAATGCGGCATAGCTAATACATACTGCAATGCCGGATAAGCATCTTTAAGCGTTAATTGCAAAGTATAGCGATCAAGGGTTTTAATCCCCTCAACGGTGACGTCGTAATCTAATTTGCCATTCTTGGCCGTTTTAACCCATTCATCCAAGCCAATGAATTTACCGGCAATTAAATAGCCAGTTGGGGAGCCGGTAGTAGGATCTACCAAGCGTTTTAATGAATAAACATAATCAGCCGCGGTTAATTCACGCGTTTGGCCCTTAAATACCGGATCAGGCGCAAAATAAATGCCTTTTTTAAGATGGAAAGTTAACACCTTGCCATCTTCACTGACCTTTGGCATTTCAGTCAGTGTATTCGGGATGAGCTTGGATGGCCTTGCCATAAAGTCATAAGTGAGCATGGGATCGAATACGTTTTCTGTAATCGAGCTGGAATACACATCAGACACCTTCGCCGGATCAAAACCGGTTTCAGGCGCAGGAAATGCCACCCGCAATACCTTGCTCATATCCGCCGCCAATACTGGCTGGCTTAATAGCGCCCCCGCTATGGCGATGCTTAATAGTTTTTTCATCACCGTCTCCTCTTCTATCCGTCATTTATTACATGGCAAGCAGATTTATCTTTTGAATAAAAAACCCACCAAAATCAAAAGCAGGGCAGGCACTAAGCCGCCCTGCAAATCCCTATTTACTTAAGCGCCTGCTTTGCACCACGCTGACCACTGATTTCTTGAAAAAATGCATCGGCATTGGGCTTGCGGCCGATAAATTCTTCAACTAATTGCATAGCGGGGCGTTGGCCGCCATTTTCTAAAATCAATTCACGGTAGCGTTTGCCCTGTTTTACATCCATTACATTGTTGCCATAGGCCGATAACATATCTAATGCCAATACTTCAGACCACATATAGCCGTAATAGCCTGCCGCATAGCCGCCAACGATATGACCAAACGTACCAGGGAATTCAGTGCCGGCCACATAGCCCAGCGGGGTTTTAGCTTCCATGGTTTGCCAGAGCACGAGTGGATCACCGGCATTTTTAGCCGCTAAAGCCATATCAAATGCAGAGTACAGCACTTGGCGAGCGTATTTAAGGCCTCGGCCAAAGCGGCGGGCGTCATCCATTTTTGCAATCAATTTTGGATCAATCGGTTTGCAACTAGCGCAGGTATCATTAAAAAGTGCTTCAGCTTCTGGGCGGCGCGCCCATTCTTCGTACATTTGTGATGGGGCCTCAACAAAGTCACGCTTAACCGATGTGCCAGCCTGCATGCTGTAACGGGTTTTAGACAGCACGCCGTGCATCACATGGCCAAACTCATGAAATAGCGTTTCTAATTCATCCTGATTAAAACCTTCACGGCTAAAGTTGGTAACCAGTACGCTTACAGGAGTTTGCCCACTCAGCACGCTTACACCACGCACAGGAAAAGCGGCTGCGTGCTTGTATTTACCATCACGTGGGAATAAATCAAGATAAAAACTGGAAAGGTATTTTTGGCTGGCTTTATCAAATACATCGTAAGCGCGCACATCGCTATGCCAGGTTTTTAAAGCAGCATTAGGGCGAAATTCCACGCCATATAAAGTGCCGGTAACATTCATCATCCAAGCAATCGTTGGCTCAGTTGGAAACTGCTCACGCACTTGTTTTTGATCGAGTTGATAGCGGCTGGCTTTTAGTTGCTCTTCATAAAATGCGACATCCCAGCGCTTGAGCTGGCTATCTGCCTTGCCAGTAAAGCGGGCTTTTTCTTGGCGCAGCTCTTCAATGTCGGATTTTTCTAGCTCGCTCACGCGCGATTGCACGTCACTCAGGAAAGTATTTACGGCCTCGGGGGTGGCCGCCATTTTATTACGCATAGCAAAGGCAGCGTAGCTTGGATAGCCGGTTAAATCAGCCAGCTGTTGGCGTAATTGCACCACTTCTTTTAAGATTTGCAAATTGGCTGCACCACCAATTTTCATCCGCGCAATATAGTAGCGCTCACGCGTTGTTTCTGATTCTGCATAGCCCATTACCGCATCAATTTCTGGGTAATCAAAGCCCAATACATACTGCCCTGCCGCATCTTTTTTTGCTGTTTCTAAAAAACGAGCGGCAACACCTGTTAATTCAGCGGCGCTAAAGCTAATCTTGGCCTGATTATCACGCATATTGCGCGAAAAATCCTGTTGCAGTTTTTCGATTTTATTAAAGATCGCCAGCAATTCGGCACGCTTAGCTTTGGGCAGATTTACGCCACGGTCTTCAAAATTATTTAGGATATCAGCACGTGCTTCAGTATCAATTGCGTCTTTGGGCTTAAGTGCTTTAAAGCGGCTATATAAAGCTTCACTTTGTAAAACATCATTCATTAAAGCCGACATTTTCAAATTGCACGCATCTGCCGTTGCACGTACAGCGCTATCGGGGCTAACTTCTGATAATAAACCAGCGGGGCCACCAATTTTATCTGCCAATTGGTTAATCCTATCCCACTCGGCCAAGGTATTGGCTGCATTTACCTTATTTAACGGTAATTTTTCTAATTTTGTTATTTTGCTCTTAGCTTGATCAATACCTTGCTGGCAAAATTGCACCATTTGTTCTGCATTAGGCAACAATAATGCGCCACTTTGCGCGGCATACAGGGGCGCCGATGCAAACAAGACACTAATACATATCGCTAATTTATTCATTACAGCCCCTGTGATTTTTATTTGATGTAATTTGATATTTAAAATAGACACGAAGCCGCGCATACAAAATGCAAGCCGCCATTTATAAAAAATCTTGTGCTTAATTTTTATTTGGATAATGCAGAACAGCTAGGTGTGAAGACACACCTAGCTTTTTTTACTGAATAAACTGTTCGTGACCAACAATACCAATCTTTTTAACACCCAAACGCTGTGAGCTAGCCAATACCATTGCTACCGCTTCATAGTTTGCGTCTTTATCAGGGCGAATATGAAACTCTGGTTGAACTGCTTTTTGTGCGGCGGCTTCAAGATTTTTTTCTAATTCCGCACGATTAGCCAAAGGAGTACCCGCCCAAGAAATAACATTGCTGCTATTAATATCAATCTGGACCACTTCTGGCTTTTCAGTTGGCTTAGAAGGCGAATTAACCGGCATATCCAATTTAACAGCGTGTGTTTGAATTGGAATGGTGATAATCAACATAATTAATAGCACCAACATCACGTCAATCAATGGCGTGGTGTTGATTTCCATCATCATATCGTCATCATTACCGCCAACGTTCATTCCCATAATTGCTCTCCACAGGGATGCTTTGCATATCAGAGGCGGGGCTTAGCCCGCCTCTGCCATCTTAAAGCTATTAATTTCTTGCTGGTGGCTCGGTAATAAAAGCAATCTTTACAATACCTGCTCTTTGTACCGCTAATACAATCCGCCCTACCGAGCTATATTTAGAAGACATATCGCCGCGAATATGGACTTCCGGTTGAGGATCCATTTTTGCAACTTTCACCAAACGCGCCAGCAATTCTTCATCTGACTTCACTTGGCTGATATTCCAATAAATATTACTTTTCTCATCCACGCCTAAAATAATGTTCTCAGGCTTGGTTTGGGTAGGAATATTCATTTCCTTTGGCAAAGTCAATTTAATGGTTTGCGTCACAACAGGAATAGTGATCAAAAAGATAATGAGCAGTACCAACATCACATCCACCAAAGGCGTGGTATTGATGGCAGACATGACCTCATCTTCATCGTGGCTAGATGCCCTTTGTCCTGGCCTCAGATATCTCATGATGATTACTTAGGTGTGCTGAGTAAATTTGTGTGCAAGCGAGCAGCAACAGTGTGAACCATTTCTACCACCAGCTTGTTGCGACGAACCAACCAGTTGTACCCCAGTACCGCAGGAACAGCTACAGCCAGACCAATCGCAGTCATGATCAGTGATTCGCCCACTGGGCCAGCCACTTTATCGATAGACGCTTGGCCAGAGATACCAATTGCTGTCAGCGCGTGGTAAATACCCCATACAGTACCAAACAGACCCACGAATGGTGCGGTAGAACCAACGGTTGCAATCACCGACATGCCTGCTTGCATCTTGCTTGCAGCATGATCAGCCGCATCGTAGGTTGCCATAGATACCCAAGTATTCAGGTCTACGTTTTTGCTTAATTCGCCGTTGTGCTCACTGGCCGCTTGTGAACCAGCGTGCGCTACTGAGCTATAAATACCATCATCTTTCAGCGCTTTTGCTTTAGTGAGCAGCTCTGGGCCACGCGCTTTAAGCAAATCACGGCCAATTTTAATTAAACGGCGTTGATCTAAAACTTTAACAATCGACACATACCATGTGGCTGCCGACATGGTCAGCAAAATAACTAAAGTCCCTTTGGCTACAAAGTCACCTTGGGCCCACAAAGCGTCGATGCCATATGGATTGGCAACGGCTTCAGTGGTATTCGCCAAAACTGGCAAAGCACATGCAGCTGCAGCAGCTGCAAACATAAAGAATTGGCGGGAGAACTTAGCCATGATTTACTCCATTCGTTAAAGTGAGGGACTTAATTATTCAGATTCAAGTTTGAAAGAAAGCTCTTGCTCAAAAGTCGTATCCGCTTTGCAGTGATTGCCTTGCAAAGATTGCTTAGCTGCTTGCAAAAACTGACTGCGAAAAGACATTGGAATTCCACTAGAAAACTTAGAGCTGATGATTTCGCTCAGTTTCCCTTCGGCGTTAGTTTTATAAACAAGGGTGACAACGCCACTAATGTCTTCACCCAGCGCTTTACGTGGATATTCTAAACCACCAAATTTAGAGCAATTCCCTGCAGTTGAAATAGGGCCAACAGGGGCAGGAGCGGCTGTAGCTTGCGGTACTGCCGGAGCCGAAGGTGCTTTTGCTTCTGATGTTGCTTGAATCGTATTAGTTGACTGGGTGGTCGGCGCAACCACGGGCGGTGGCACATAAGCAGGCTGCTGTTGCGGAGGTGGAGGCGCGGTATCCTTCACTACTTTTTCAATTTTTGGCGGCGGTGGCGGCGGTGGCGGTGGTGGCGGCTCGCTAATCACAGCCACTTCAACTTTCTGCTGAATAACCTTGACCAAATCCTTGCCCAAACCTGTAACTAGCGCGTAGACAACGAGCACATGCAAGGCAGCCACTCCAGCCAAGCCCACTGCACGACGATCTCGTGCGTTCTGGCCAAAAGCTTCCACTATGCTCTCCTTAAAAAATGTTTCGTAAAAAACTTAATTAATCATTAAGCAGCAATATGCTTAACATACTCTAGTCAATAAAAAAAATTCACTAGGGTTTTCTCTTATTTTTCAAAATAAATCTTGAAAATAAAAGCCATATAAATCATCAATTTAAAGAAATGCCTTCATTTATATATGAATTCACACTTTGATTTTAAATTTATTTTCAAAAAAGAAGATACCACTTAAAAAGATCAACTCACCCATGACAAATACAATATCACAGGCAAGCGATCTTTTATAAGCTTTTACTTTATATGCTTAGATTAAGCGTCAAAAGCAATATCCAAATAACTAGAAATACCCCTACTGTATTGCTAGTACACAAGGGGATACTCACTTAAAAGGAATACTTAGCACCTAAAGTGTAGAAACGACCACGTGCGCTATAAATTGGTGCAAAACCAGGATACTGGAATGTTGTACCAACATTAGAGAATGGAGGCTCAGCATCCAGCGCATTTTTCACTGTAAAATCAAGCTTTAAGCCCTTAAACCCTGTGTAGCTAAGATTCAGGTCAACCTCGGTAAAAGCATCAACACGCTTAGTATCTGGATCGTAATTGGCTTTATCATCAACACTTACTTTTGAATCTTTAAAACCAGCTGTGGAAAGAATAGCCGCACCACCCGACCAACCTGCTTTTTCAATATCAACACGGAATGTATTGCGCCAAACTGGAGTAGGAGTGCCATTGATCATCACATCCAGCCCATCCTCCATATCCCCTGCTGCATTTGTTGATTTGCTATACAGGTAGTAAGAGTTACTATTTGAGAAAGTAACTGTAGCAATATCCAGCGGCAGACGGACTCTCAAATCAGTATCAATACCAGAAGACTCAAATTTACCGCGATTCATCAATTGTTTATACACAATTGGCTGTTTATCCCGAATAAACCATTGCCCTGCAGCTAGTGCCTCTGATTCTGTTGGCGTAGTGATAACATCATCTTTCTTCATTAACCACCAGTCAAGACTACCGCTAAATACACCCACATCAACTACTGCACCGAAATTGAATGAATTACCAATTTCAGGTTTTAAATTAGCATTCCCTTTTGTTTGCGTATAACCACTTACATTGCAAGTATCAGGTTTATTTATGTACTTACAATCTTCACCCGAAAATTTATATGCTCCTTCCGAAGGATTTTCACTAATTTGCTTAAGCGAAGGCATACGGAAACTTTCCGAGAATGATGAGCGCAACATTAGCTCAGGGATAGGCTGAAAACGAACAGCCAATCGTGGAGACACATGCGACTCTGATTCATACTGATCGTAACGGGCAGCAGCTTGAAACTCCAAAGATTTAGTAACCGGAATTGCTAATTCAGCAAACAATCCTTTTCCTGTACGAGAAACATCTGTAGCCGCTTGTTTAATAGATCCCTTAACCAAACCTGCCTGAGTTAATAGATCAGGGGTATCAACTAATGATTCTTTAACCAAACTCACACCAACAGCAAACGCAACTGCTCCGCCATCTAAAACAAGACCCGTCTCACCACTAACCTTCGCATTCAAGAAAGATTGTTTATTTTCAGCTTCACGCAGCGGGGTCACTTTAATGCTATCAACTAACGCTTGATCATTAGTCGTTACTGTGGCGTCAATCTTGTCCTTATTTTGCTTATACTTCACTGCATGCAAATAGTTGCTATCTTGATTAGTTGATCTACTTACACCATATCCAGCAGAAACACTCCAGTCAAAGCCCCCAGTGCTTCCATCCAAACCAGCGGTCAATTGAGATAACGTAGACTCACGATCCGTTGTCCGCGGGCCAGCCTGCATAAATCGACCCAAGTATTCTTTGCCATCTTTCGTTAAAAATATATCGGGAACGGGATGAGCTTCAAAATGGTCTGTTGACTTAGAATAGAAACCCTGAACCATTGCCGTAATATTGTCAGTAACTTTTACGCTACCTTGCAACATTCCACCAACTCGATCCGCGGCATTGTTAATCGTTAGTAATGATGCCAGAGGATCGTACTTACACCCTTTTCCAACTTGCGACTCTGCTGGGCAGCCTGCCTTAACCGTCCCGACAATATCGCCATCATCATTCAATAGGTTACCGTAGGGCGAATAATCACTACGGTCGTCTGATCCACCAAAACGTCTAAAATCATTAGACTTGGTCATATCCCTGTCTTTTGCATAGATTGCTTCACGCTTGAGTACATCAAACGTAGCTAAAACATTGAACCCTTGTTCTTCAAGATCACCATAACCGCCAGTCATGCCAAAGGTTTTTTCAGTGCCATCTCCGCGGCTAGATTGGCCCAACCCACCGCGAATTTCACCACCTTGATAGTTCTTTTTAGTAATAAAGTTCACTACACCTGCAACCGCGTCTGAACCATAGATTGCAGAACCGCCATCCTTCAATACTTCTACACGCTCAATAGCAGAAAGCGGAATCATATTAATATCAACCGCAGCCCCTGCCCCACTTACATCAGTAAATGCAGCCGTAGGGATACGACGACCATTCATCAAAACCAACACATCTGTTTCACTCAAGCCACGCATTTTAATATTTGAAGCGCCAGAGCTTGTTGGGGAGTTGGCTTTTTGATCACCATAATCAAAAAAATCAACTGCTGTAATGTTCTTAACCAGCTCTTGGACAGTAGTAGCACCCGTTTTTTCAATCGCTTTGCGATTCACAGTTTCTACAGCGGTTGAACCTTCTTTCTTAATCCGCTTGATACTCGAACCCGTTACTTCAACGCGCTCAACTTTATTTACTTTTTCTTCAGCATGCACATTAAGAGTCGCGCCAGCGCCAATGAGTGCAATTGCTACTGCTAGTTGTTTTGCTTTCATGAAAGCCCCCTGATTTTTAGACTTACAAATGAAGCTCACTAAGAAGTGAACCCTCTCGCCCTGCATGCCGATTTTTGTTTACACGGCTTTCGCTAGGTAAAAATTAACATAGGTGAATAATGTTAATGTAACGATATGTAACCAATCAAGAGTGCTATGTAGAAGTAATTCTTTAGCTCTTTGTGCTCAAGTGTTGATGCAAATCAAAAAACCACCAGCAAGCTAGGGATATTCCTAACTTGAGCCGCTTACAGGCAAACTTGCAATTTCCTTCTTTCCACTAAATAAATATCACGACCATAAGTAAAATAACTTATATCAACTTAATCAATGAGATAGCACAACAACTTAAACACAAGGCATAAACAGAAAATATACTTACGGCATAATAAGTAAGCCATTTTCAAAACATCCATTCATCGACTAGGGTTTTTCCTAGGCCAAATTTTAAAAAACCCAAGCATTTTTATGCCTTTTTAATAGCTGAGCATGTATTTTTACACCCATTAAATTCAGCAAAGAGGGGGGAAAACACTCAAAAATTATTAGTTTTACGTCATAAATTATTTATATTAGATAAGCTTAAAAAGAAATTTATGAGTGATATCTACCACACTCCCTGACAATAAAAACAAACACAAAAGCATGCTGAAATATTCACGTCATCTTTGTGATATTTTTTGTAAATTATTATTACAGCATTGCAAGCGGGCTAACCCCACTTTACCCAGTTATCCATAGCCGCTAAGGTCTGCACTCACCCTTTAGATATGAGCCAACCATGAATTCACTTGTTACCTACCAATTAGAAGATGGTATTGCTACGCTGGTTTTAGCCAATGGCAAGGTTAATGCCATCTCCATGGAGGTGATTGCAGCCTTTAATCAAGCGCTCGATCAAGCCGAGCAAGATCAAGCCGTGGTATTGATTACAACTCATACAGGGCTGCTATCCGCTGGCTACGATTTAAAAGTGATGACTTCAGGCTTAGATAACGCGATTCCTTTAGTTACGGCAGGCTCCATGCTCAGCCGCCGTCTTCTTGCCCACCCCTACCCTGTTATTGTGGCTTGCCCAGGGCATGCGATTGCTAAAGGCGCTTTTTTATTACTTTCTGCGGATTACCGCATCGGCGTAAATGGGCCATTTAGCATTGGCTTAAATGAAGTACAAATTGGCATGACCATGCCACATACCGGCATAGAAATCGCACGCAATCGCCTTAGCCCTGCAGCGTTTCAACGCTCGGTGGTCAATGGGGAGATGTTTACCCCAGAAGGCGCTTTAGCCGCTGGCTTTTTAGATATACTGGTAGCCCCTGAAGCGCTAGCCATCAGCGCCTTAGCCGTCGCTCAATCACTTAAAAAAATCAGCATGAAGGCGCACAAAAACACCAAGCTAAAAGTACGCCAAGAGTTACTTGCCACATTAGATGCAGCGATTGAACTAGATAAAACAACTTTAAGCTTGGATTAAAATATTTGCCGTTATGCAGTTGCAGCAGCCCGTACACAAATCTCGGGAATCGCTGATCAAATCGTCGTCCCTGAGTATTTTTAGCGGGGATGACGAAACTGAATAAATTAGCGTTGCCTTAGGGGCGCTGCTTGTTGCGCTCTATTTAATCAGGGCGTAGCAAACAGCCCCCTAAGTGATTAACTATGCGCCCCATTTGTGCCCATATATAGCAGAATAACCCAGCATTTATTGCCTCCCCTGCTACCTGCTGCCGCTATTAAATATAGGCTTTCTAGATTTGGCTTAAGATTTAAGGTTTTTAAGCGCTTGCCAGCCGTGTAAACTATCAACTATTCAATGAAACAAAAAGACGACGATTATGCTCGATATCAATCTCCTCCGTACCGACCTAGAAAACGTTGCAGCCCGCCTTGCCAGCCGTAAGTTCATTCTGGATGTAGAGGCTTTTTCAGCGCTAGAAAATGAGCGTAAGCAGCTACAAACCAGCACCCAAGACTTACAAGCCAAGCGTAATGCCAGCTCCAAGCTGATCGGCCAAGCTAAAGCAAAAGGCGAAGACGTTTCCGCCATCATGGCCGATGTTGCCAACTTGGGTGATGAATTAAAAGCTGCTGAAACAGCTTTAGCCAGCCTGCAAGACAAAATAAACGATATGTTATTTGCCATGCCTAATCTGCCGCACGAATCCGTGCCAGTAGGTAAAGACGAAACAGAAAACGAAGAAGTACTGCGCTGGGGAACACCCCGTGTCTTTGATTTTGAAATTAAAGACCACGTTGATTTAGGCGGCCCGCTAGGTCTTGATTTTGAAACGGGTAGCAAATTATCTGGCGCACGTTTTACCGCACTCAAAGGCGGCATTGCACGCCTGCACCGTGCACTGGCCCAGTTTATGCTGGACACCCACACCAGCGAGCATGGCTATACCGAGGCCTACACCCCTTATTTAGTCAACGCTGCCAGCTTAATGGGCACGGGGCAACTGCCTAAATTTGAAGAAGATCTGTTTAAAGTAAACCGCCCAGGCGCAGAGCCGCTGTATCTGATCCCTACGGCCGAGGTGTCGGTGACCAACTTTGTACGCGACACCATTGTTAAAGCAGAAGAACTACCGCTGAAATTTACCGCCCACACCCCATGCTTTCGTTCTGAAGCAGGCGCTTATGGCCATGACGTGCGCGGCATGATTCGTCAGCATCAATTTGATAAAGTTGAGCTAGTACAAATCGTTCACCCCGACGAATCTTTAAGCACCCTAGAAATTCTGACAGGTCACGCAGAAGCGATCTTGCAAAAGCTAGAGTTACCTTACCGCAAAGTGAATCTATGCACGGGTGATATGGGCTTTGGCGCGCAAAAAACCTATGACTTAGAAGTATGGCTACCTGCACAAAACACTTACCGTGAAATTTCTAGCTGCTCCAGCATGGGCGCATTCCAAGCCCGCCGTATGCAAGCCCGTTTTAAAAACGAGCAAGGCAAGAACGAGCTGGTTCACACCTTAAATGGCTCTGGGCTGGCGGTTGGCCGCACCTTAGTAGCGGTGCTAGAAAACTATCAAAACGCCGATGGCAGCATCACCGTGCCTAAGGCATTACACGCCTATATGGGTGGATTGACTGTATTGAAATAATTGCTGATTAATCAGCTTTAAAAACTAAAAAGCCGCCATAGTTCGCTATGGCGGCTTTTTAGTCGAAGCTATTGCGTGTTTTCTAAAAATTAAAATCTACAATTAGCACGCTGGAGCTACTGTTTGCGGAACCGGGTGTAATTCGGTATTTCCATCCTGGCTAATCAGCTGATTAATAACGATGCTGCATTTTTTACCCGCCCAAGTAAAACCAACCTCGTAATCTATTCCTGCTTGCGGGGTAAATGTCACATTACCACCGCAGCGGCGGCTTACCGTGCTAAATGACACGCCATTAGCAATATAAAACGAGCTTACATCGTTAAAGCTTAATGCCAAACTAGCCGGCTGATCTGCTGCAATTTCATGCTCTTGATAATATGCTTTAGATAAAACACCGTCCTTGCTGCTTAAATTTCGGCTACTTTCTGTTTCTGCCATACCAAGGCTAAGATTAGAAACCATGCCGACAAAAGATGAAAAGGCCTGCCCCATACCACCTGAAACAACAATTCCATCACTACTCCATGCAGATTTCACACAGCTTAACCCTGGATATATCCTTGCCCCTGCGCCGTTTTGACCAAAGACTCTGATCCGGCTTTTAGCCGTTGTTTCGGCTTTAGCCACGCTTTCTTCAGCAAAGGTTGCAACAGAAACGACTGCCACCAACATTCCAATCAATACCTTTTTCATTAATATTTTATCCTGCAACCAATAAATCATTAAACACTAATATAGCTTAAAATTTGGCAGTACTAATGTCAAGGACATACGGAGCAGATTTACATAATAAAAGCCACTTTACGTGGCTTAGCCTATTAATTTAATGATGGCTCACTGTAAAAACAAATTGCTATTACTAAGCGTTTAGAAAGAAATGTCATCTTCAGGAAAATGCGTTCACCAAAGATGCAGTGTAAAAATGGCTAAAAATATAGCCTAATTTCATAAAAACATGACTTTCTAAATTGTTATTAAGTTCCCCTTTGTAAAAGGGGGAAGCAAAACCAACACCTTAAGTGAACAGCATTACGATTGCGCCGGTGTTTTTTACCTCCCCTGAGCCCAGCAGAGTGAGGCGTTTTTTGGCAGCTTCGATAATTAAATCTGCTTAAAGCGCAAGATTACTTTCAATATTAATCAAGGCAACACCCCCATCAAGGTCCATAATTTTCTAGCTTCTGCATCACTAGAAATCAACTCGGCCAAAAGATCTCTTAAAGGTTTATTACCCCACTCCACACTACGATAAATTAAGTAAGGCACGGGGCTGTGGGGCTCGGTTTTGGCGAGGTAATCGGCAATCAATTGTAATTGTCGGTAGGCCTCTTCTCGGCTACGGGGCTGGCTGAAAGGGAGCGCTTCCATCGTTGGTTTTTTCTCTGCGGGTGAAGGTAAAACTAACTCGGGAACAACAGGGATGGGCTGAGGATGCATCGCCAACCAATCTTTTAAAATTCCGTCGTATTCTTGCATCAGAACGAGCAGGGATTTAAACGTGGGTGCGTCGTTGCCCATTTTTTCATCACAATCTTGTGCTAGTGCGGACAAGTGCACGATACCCTGCACAATAAACTCATACGCACTATGCAGAATGCGCACATCTGCCCCTCGCACCACTTCATTTATTTTTTGTGTTTTCTTAACGGCCGCATCCAACAGTAGCTGCGAAGCCTTGCTGGTTGATTTGCCTTGATCTAGCCCTAGCTGCCTCTGTAATACGCGCCAATCTGCCAAGGTAAATGAATCTAACTCGCTACGCTGATCCAGCACCGGCATGGGCATTCTAGAGAGCAGTATTGTGCTAAAGGAATGCACTCCCCAAGCAAGGGGGCCAGTTCTAAAGCTCATATCACCATCGCTTGGCAATGGATAAATGCTCTCCCAATAGCGTTTGCATAGCTCAGATAATAAACACAGCGCGGCATTCAAGCCTTCAATCCCCCGCCGATGTATCCATGCCTCGCCTAGCCAAACGGCTACGGTTAAATCTTTGCTGCGCATTTGTAAGATCTGCCGACCTAGTTTTTCAACCGTAGACCAATCGCCGCGCTTTACTTCAGATTGCCAAATACCGGTGGGCAAGCTGGTATCGTCTTCACGCTTGGCTTCACGCAGCACGTCGTATTCCGTCTCATAACGGATCGACATGCCGCAAGGCGATTCATTAGAAATTGGCTGCAATAGCGACTCAACGCCGCCCATTAGGCCACTTGGCACTAACTCTTCACTCATTTTAGCTCCGCCACAGTTTTTGAATCCGGCATGGTGATTTGCCTAAAGGGTGAGGCTGGGGCTTTGAGCGGCAGGGCATTGATTAAATGCAGCGGCAATAGCGTTTTTGCCCCAACGGCGCTAATCCCAAAGCGAGCAAACATTTGCGCGTGTGGGTTATCTTTGCTTGGGCCATGAATGGGCAGGCTAAACAGCAGCGCTGGATAAGCAAATTCATCTTGAAATACCATGCCCGCTGGCGCTTGATGATTACGCAAAAAGCGCAGCAAAGACCATGCGCCGCCATAGCGCCACTCGGCCGTTTGCTCGCTCACCATCAGATCGGACTGCAAGGCATCTTCCGCTGGCAGGCGTGGCGAATCTTTGGCCCAGCGCAAAGCAAACGTGACCGGCTGACCAAGCAACCAGCGCAATTTTGCTCGCTCTCCTTGCGGATAGCGTAAGCGTTGCGCACCAAGGCCTAAGCTCCATTCAATCACCTGATCTGCGCCCTGCTCTTTGTCTTTATCACTGCGCCATTGCACATCAATATCCACGCCCAAGGGCTGTGGCTGCTCAACGGTGCCACGTAATAATAGTGGCCCTAAAAGCTCACGCGCATTTTGCAGGCCTTGTAAATACAGCCGTGCTGCCTGCATATTTGCTGCATCTCCCTCGTCAACCCCAGCTAGGGCAATGGGCAAATAGCTGTCAATCAGGCGCATCAATACACTGACTCTTTCCACATCCGCATCGGCAGCGCCGGTATTGGCGGCAAAAGGGAAACGCCCTGCTAGGTACTGATTAAAGTAGGGGGCTAGCTGCTGCCAAGCATAAGCACTGCTTTGTGCCCGTAGGCCGGTGCAGCGCTCATTGGCTAGATTAACTAAACGCTGTGCCCGCTCAAAGAAATACCCAGGCCCCGCAGGTAGTTCCAGCTGCTGCAAGACGCTGTGGCAGGTGTTTACATCCATCTCATTCAGCTCTTTACTAATCAGCTGAGCTAAAAGTATGACACCACTATCAGGGGCTTTTTCTTTAAATTTTTTCAGATCCAGCGCCAAGCTGCGCCAACGCATAATCATTTGCATATCTTTCACCGGCACGCCTTTGGGGTGCGCCGCCAGCCACTCCAGCACCATGCCTTGATTGATCGCCACGCTGGCAAGCTGCTCTAATTGCCGTGCTAAATACTGCTGTAGCTCAAGTGGGTTACTGGCCTTAAAGGCCTTGTAGCTGGCATTTTTTTTGCCATCCCACCAAGAAAACGTGGCTTGCTTGGGCTGATACAGCGCTAATTCTGCTAACTGAGCATCGGCTTGGCGCAGGCTTTGCAACGCCCTTTCGGTGATTTCTCTATTTAGCTCATTCGATAAATCACTGCGCCCTAGGTCGATAAAGGCGACGCTTATCGCGGGCGCGGCATGGATCAAGCCATCTAAACTATCATCCGCACGGCTCTGAGCCTCATCGGCAACGAGCCCTCCTAAGATATGCCACATGGTGATAGCCGTGCTCTTGCTGGCTAAATCGCCGAGGGCAGAACGATATAAATCCGGTACTTTCGGCAAGATTTGCGCCTGATAATGCTGTCTGCTTTGGTAGTTTTCCATCGCGGTATTGAGTGTTTCTGCATTCATCCCTTTTAAGCTGCCAAGCACCGCGGCTTTAAGGCTTGCAGAGCGCGCCTGCACCACAAAATCTTGCTCCAGTAAATAATGAATGGCGCTTTGCAACTGCACCACCTCTTCTCTAATCCCTACCGCGCCTTGCGCCGTAAGGGATGAGTCTTGATTAGACCAGCGCTCTTGAAACGCTTTGCGCACACTACTGGCATGCGCTTCAATCTGCTGCACAACCTCTTTACCAACAAAGCTGCTCGATCGGGCATGATTTAATAAAGCGCTATAACCTGGCACTAAGTCTTGGCCTGAGGCGCTACTCCATGCACTATTGCTCGCCGCAATCAACCTTCTGAGCAGTGCAATTTGTCGCTGCAGCGTATCTAGCTCGGCATAGCTATTGCGATTATCACTTTGCAGCTCGGTTAAGTGCGTTTGTACGTTGTCGGCCATTTCTGTGAAAGTGGTATCGGCATACAAACGATCCAGCCAGCGCTTCATTAGCTCAGCAAAGTGCTGCTCGGTTTCTTTAGCCACATCTTGTAAGCGAATCAGCTTCCCCATTTCAGGAGCATATTGCTGTAATACATTTTCAAGCTTGGCCCTTAAATGCAAGCGATCTGGGTGGAAATCTGTTTCCCACAGCCGATTACTTAAATTAGCCATGCTGCTTAAAGCATCGCTCCCACCCCTTAATGCGCGGTTATATAAGATTACATCTTGCTCAAGCAAACTGGCCTGCTGCATCAAGCGCTGCGCACTCACATAACGCGGCCAATTCTCTGGGCTGCTGGTGCTATCGCCACTCGTTATATCGCTATTTGTACCTTCAGCCTGCAAGAGGGCTAAATCTATTTGCAACTGATCGTAGAGCGAAGCGAACCACTGAGTTTTAAATAAACTGGCGACTTTTTTATCCAAATCCTGATCAAAAGAAGAAAACCAAGCGCCTGGAAACACAAAACTCGCAAAGTGCAAACGTGGTGCATTAGTTAACACACTCCACAGGCCAGACGCCGCTTGGCTGGCAGGATCATCCTCGGTTTGCACCTCACTTTGTCCTGATCCAAGCTCGCTTAAAAGGTGATTCAGCGTGATTGCTTCTTGGCGCTCATTCTGCCAAATCCACACCATGGCCAATAACCAAACCGCACAAAATACGCCCATGCCAATACAAGCATAGCGATGCCAACGTTGACGCAAAGACATAATCCGCACGATAGGCTGCGCCAAGCCCCGTTCAGCGGCGATGCGTTGACGTAATAAGCGCGCAGCAAAAATAGGCGTTTCTGTGACTTGGGAGCCGACAGGGGCAAAGCCATCCATATCGTCTTGCGGCGGCTGATAAGCGCCCACAAAATACAGCCCACGCAGCACCGGCGCATCACCCAGCGCATTGCTTTGGAAGGCGGCATCGCCTAAAGCCTGTAAAGGTGCGCGTAGCGCATCAAACTGCCGTGGCAGTAAAAACAACGCATCGCTGACGCCGCCATTTAATGCACCAATTTCACCGATACAATCGCCAAGCTGGTTTTGTAGCTGGCTGATGGCTTTATCCAAGCATTCACGCTGATAGGTGCTGGCCAGAGGCAAGGTAGAAGACCAACCCAAAGCACAGTCTTGCGCCTGATCTGGCAAAGATTCAATCAGCTCTTTACCGCCCGCCATCTCTTGCAAGCCGGTAATCAACCAATACACCGGCAGGGTTTGCCCTAGTTTTTGTTGTGCATCTTGAAACTGCTTACACAGCATAATTTCAGCTTGTAAAACCTCGCCCTTAGCCTGTAAACGCTCGGCAGAAATAGCCCAGATCACCGCGTCGATTGGCCTTTGCCCGCGCACCCTCAGCAAAGCCCCCAATAAACGTCTCCACGACGATAAGGCGGCTAATGCGCCATCGGCCTGCATAAAAATATCGTGCGGAGGAAGCAATACTACGGCATCGCTGGCATACCAAAAACGCCCAAACCACGCAGTTTTTTCCTCACTTTTTAATTGCCAAGCGCGGCATAAAGCCTCCGCACTTTTTTGATCATCGCCCAAGAGCAGCAGCCAAGGCACTTGATAGCGCCCCTCAATGCCACTGTCTTTTTCCATTTTTTTAACTGAATCAATAAAGCCACGTCCAAGACGATCCATCTTGCTAAGCACAAACCAAAGCAGCAGTAATACAACAATAATCAGCAAGATAATCAGCAGCTTCACGGCTTAGCCTCACTCAGTGCTGGGTGAGCCAATTCAATACTCAGATAAATATCCCGCCAAAATAGCTGGCTAAGCACCAGCATCACCAGCAGCAAACCAGCAATCATCAAGCCCAGCCTAAACCCATCGGGTAGCATTTTTCGCTCACTTAGCTGCAAGGGCTGGCTCATGCTCTCCCCTTCTAACACGGCTCCCAGCCGATGATGATCTGGCTCACGCTGATAAACTTGGGCAAATAAGGCCTTACACCACTCACCATATTGGCTAGGATTCATACGCAGGCGGCCGCGAAACCCCAACACCAGCGTCATTAAATAAACAGCGGCCAAATCACGCTCGCTAGGGTCTTGCCTTGCCAGCATTTGCTCGATGTCATCAGGCAGCGATTCACCTGCCGTGCGGGTGCCAAATAAGCGAAACTCCAAGGGGGTAAGCTGCCAACTGCTCTGCCCACTCCAATCGCTAAAGAGCAGCACTTCATCGAGCAAAGCCACAAACGCGTATTGCATGGTTTGCGCATCTTTGGCGCTGGCCACGCCCGCTTGCATCACCACTGATCGATACACCCGCTTGGCCAAGATGCTGGTTTCTTCAACCATGCGTTGCACCAAGCTTTCTTTGGGCTCTGCGCTGGTTAAAAGGCTGGGAGAGAGCAAAAGCCACTCCTCCCAAACTTGGCAAAAAGCCTGCTTTAAAGGCAGCGACTGGCGGGTGAAATCAGCCATTTTTGGCCTCGCTCAGCACCGGAATATCATCGGCCTCAGGCGCAAATAGCTCGATGCTGAGTGGCCCAGCATCATTGCTGGCGGCGGCAATATATAAGAGCTCATCCGGCTTAATCCAGCCAGAAAACTCATACAGCATAAATAAACGCGTGTCTTCGCCCACGCTATAACTCGCCTGCTCTTGTCTATCTAGCTGGCGATAAGCCACACCCTGCATTCTTTGTTTTTGTAAAGTTTCAACCAAAGATAAGGAGGCAATGACCGCATTTTTAAGCCACGACCCCGCCGCTTCTTCAGCCATACCATTGGGCATGCGCAATCCCATCACCCATTGCCCACTGTCTTTTAATGTAGCGGGCGGCATAATCATAAAATCTGTGCCTTCGTGCTTAAAGGGATAACGCGCATAGCCCACGCGAATCTGGGCAATGGCCTGCGAGATAAAGCCAATCACCTCCTCAAAACAGCCCAGTAATTCTTGATAATTAAAAGCACGAAAAGCAGGCACGCCCGCGATAGGGTTCAAGCCACATACCGAGCCCGCCGCGCCGCATAGAATTTGATACAAAGTACTAGGGTGAGCCACGCGGCTATCCAAGGCACTTTTTAGCTCAGGTAATCTGGCCCAAAGCGCCGCCAACTGGCGATTAAGCCGTGCCATATCGCCCTCATTATTGGCCTGCTGTGCCAGCCTTAAACGCCCAGCCAAAAACACACATTTTTCACCGATGTTTTTACATAAATGAGCAATTTGCATCCCCAATAGCGATTCCGGCCAAACCCGCGGCTGTGGCGCAAAATAAAGCACTTTGGCAAAACCACCTGCTACTTCTTCCACCCGCAGCAAAGGCAAGCACACCCCATCGGCACACTGCTGCTCACTAGCCAGCGTAAGATTGGGCTGCAATAAAGTGAGCGAAGCGGGTGATTCTTTACTGACTAAATCAGGAATATCTTTACCCAGCACCGAACGATAGCGCCGACCACTACGATCCAGCTCGCCCGCTCGATACAACGGTGGCACTACGATATAAAACGTCGCCAGCCGATTAGGCTCGGCCATGATGGGGGCTTTTAAATCCAGTTCTAAAGGAGGATGCACCCCAGGCTGTAGGCATACCCATAAGCCATCGGGCAAAATGGCCTCTAGTGCCAACACGCGTAATTTGCCGCTGATTAAAGCCGCCTCATCAATCTCCAGATTAAGCACGCCCCAGAAATAGGGCTGCGCGGTAAGGGCATACTGCGCAGCCAGCGTTTCGGCGCGCAAAGACTGCTGTTGAAAGTGCTGCGGCAAAAGCTGCATGCCCTCAAACCAACAAATTGCTTCTGGAATTTGACCCACGCTATCCCCTGATTATTTAAGCCTTTGTAGGGCTGAAACCCGCCATTTTTAGTTTTGCGCCTTCAATCTGGCAAATTGCACTCGCCCTACATGAAAACATGACCTGGCTATCCAGCGTTTTAAAACCTCAATCCCCAGCCACCCAACGTACATCTTGGCTATCCAAATACAGCAGCACGCTCTTTTGCTGATCTAAACGTAATCGGTGCATGCCTGGCGAGCTATACGCGGCGTAAACCAATACGGCCAAGCCTGGCTGGCCCTTTAATGGGGAATCAACGACATCCAATCTTTGCCCTGGCACCAGCTCGCGGCTCCAAACAAACAGTGCTTTGGGGAAATCGCGTTGTAACTGAGCACGTTGTTCAAACCATTGCGCCGCAGACAGAGTTAAGAGGCGTTTGAGCAGCTCTTCATCATCCACCACCACTAAATCGATAGGGATAGGCGTGTCTTCATTGGCCAAGGAGGCCACCGAAAAGGACACGCTGCTTAATTTGATCGAGGGCTTTAGCAAGCCACAGCCAGCCAGCACGATGCAAAGCAGCAGTAAGCAGGCCCAGCGATATAGTTTTTGAGAATCCCGCACAAAACCCTCGAGTATGCTTACGCAAATAACATTAATGCCTGATGCTTATTATAGAAATAACTTTCTTAAAACTTCCAATTAAATATTTGCAATTACAAGAATCGTCTTCTAGATTCAACAGACACCCCAATCCATCGTGCATGAGGCCGTCATGACAGAAAGCACACAACACAAGCTAGATCGCGTTCGCCCTCCCCGCGTCCAAATTACTTACGACGTAGAAATTGGCAATGCAATCGAGAAAAAAGAGCTGCCTCTTGTGGTCGGCATTTTGTCCGATCTATCTGGTCAGCCCAAAGAAAAGCTTCCCAAGCTCAGCGATCGACGCTTTATCAATATTGATCGAGATAACTTTATCGACGTATTGGAATCGATCAACCCGCGTCTGGCCATTCAAGTGGATAACACCATTGCTGGCGACGGCAGCAAGCTCAATATCGAGCTTAATTTTTATGAACCACAAGATATCAACGATAAAAATGCCGTGCCTAAGAGCAAAGATTTTGACCATTTCGACCCGATCAGCATCGTGAATAAAGTTGCGCCGCTTAAAAAGCTATTTGAAGCCCGCCAGCGTCTGCGTGATCTTTTGGGCAAGCTAGATGGCAATGATGACTTGGATAAATTACTGCAAGACGTAGTTGCCAATACTGAAGGCCTAAAAGAAATTAAATCGGCCCTGCCTGTTGAAACGCCAGTCCCCGCGCCTGCTGCTTAAACCTTTTGGAGAACCACCATGCCAGAAACACAAGCTGCACCAGCAGCAGGCGGATCAACCGCTACCCTAGGGCTGCTCGATAAAATCATTCAAGATGGTCGGATGGCGCTGGATGATAGCCAAAAGCCCCATGCCATTGATTTACTGGGTGAATTTGCCACTCAGGTGCTTGATGGGGCCATGACCATCAATAAAGACACGGTGGCGATGATTAACCATCGCATCGACGATATCGACAAAATGATCAGCACCCAGCTCAATCAAATTTTGCACCATCCCGATGTGCAAGAGCTGGAAGCTTCATGGCGCGGCCTGCATTACCTCGTAATGAATACCGAAACCAGCACGCGTCTTAAGCTGCGTTTACTTAATGTATCGCGCAAAGACTTACAAACTGATCTAGAAAAAGCGGTTGAATTTGACCAAAGCGCCCTGTTTAAACAAATTTACGAAGAAGAATATGGCACCTTTGGCGGGCATCCATTTAGCGTACTGATGGGCGACTATAAGTTTGGCCGCCACCCACAGGATATTGCCCTGCTAGAAAAACTATCCAATGTAGCTGCCGCCGCACACGCCCCCTTTATTGCCGCAGCCAATCCTAAGCTATTTGATATGACCAGCTTTGCCGAGCTAGGCCTGCCGCGTGATTTGGCTAAATTATTTGAAAGCAGCGAGCTGATTAAATGGCAAAGCTTTAGAGCCAGCGAAGACTCACGCTATGTGTCCTTAGTGCTGCCGCATGTCTTGCTGCGCCTACCTTACGGCCCAGATACTTTGCCAACCGAAGGCATGAATTACGTTGAAGACGTAGACGGCACCGAGGCCAACAAATATCTATGGGGCAATGCCGCATGGGCGCTCACACAGCGCATTACCAATGCGTTTTCACTCTATGGCTGGTGTGCTGCGATTCGCGGAGTGGAAGGCGGCGGTGCTGTGGCGGGCCTGCCATCGCATACTTTCTCTACCGCATCGGGCGATAAAACACTGAAATGTCCTACCGAAGTACCGATTACCGATCGGCGTGAGAAAGAGCTCAATGACTTAGGCTTTATTGCGCTTTGCCACAAAAAGAACACCGATCTAGCCGTGTTCTTTGGTGGGCAAACCACCAATAAGCCCAAGGTTTACAACACGCCACAAGCCAATGCCAATGCCAATATTTCCGGCATGCTGCCTTATGTACTCGCCGCATCGCGCTTTGCGCATTACATCAAAGTGATTATGCGCGACAAGATCGGCAGCTTTATGACGCGTGACAATGTGCAGAGTTATCTGAACAACTGGATCGCCGATTACGTGCTGATCAACGACAACGCCCCGCAAGAAATCAAAGCGCAATACCCGCTACGAGAAGCAAGGGTAGACGTGACCGAAGTAGCAGGCAAACCCGGCTCTTACCGCGCCACGGTATTTCTACGCCCGCACTTTCAGCTAGAAGAGCTCACCGCATCAATCCGCTTAGTGGCAGAGCTTCCACCGCCTGCGGCTTGAAGTGTTTTGTAGGGTGAAGGTGGGCACGCATGCGTGCCCACGCGCGCAACACACGTAACAAACACGGCTGCCGTGAATGGCCCGCTTAGGCAAGATAAAACCTATTGCTCACCCTAAAAAAACTGATCGCCAGACAACATATCAAACCACAGGGAGTTTTAAACGATGGATGCCATTATTCTTGATTTGGGTGCCGATATTAAGGGCGAGTGTATGCTCGAAGGCTATGTCGACAAAATTGAAGTGATGTCGTACAGCCATAATGTCGCCATGCAAGTCACCAATGACGTCAGCAATTCAGAGCGCACCTCAGGCAAGCCACATATTGGTGAATTCACTACCACCAAATTTGTTGATGCCTCTACCCCGCTACTCAACCAATACTGCTGCGCCGGTAAAGATATTGCCGAAGTGAAGATCACTATTGGCCGCAATGCCTCCGACGATAGCGGTAAGATTGTGGCCTTTATTGTTTACACCCTCACCAATGTGCTGATTTCTAATGTCAGCGTGAGCGGTGGCTCTGGCGGCAAGCCAGTTGAAACGCTTTCTTTAAATTTCACCAAAATCAAGTGGGAACTCACCACCCAAAAAGACAGCGGCGATAAAGAAGGCACCGCAGCCAGCACATGGGATCTAACCGCTAATAAATTAATTAAGGGTTAAAGGGCTAAGGCCAAGCACTGCGCTTGGCCTGCATATCTATGGCCAATCAGCCCCTATTTCGCATCCCGCTATTTGAACGCCTAAGCGATGATGCACCAGCAAAGCCAGAAGCCACACCGCTCAGGCGCTATGCGCAAGATGCGGCGCTGGCTTCGATTTGCACTGAATTATCCCACTTACTCAATACCCGCCGCTCAAGTACGCCTTGGCAAGAAAATTACAGCGTGCTTGATTATGGCATTGCCGACTGGAGTAGCTTTAAAAGCGGCTTTGAGGAAGATAGGCGCAAGCTCATCAAAGATATTCGTCTCGCGATTAGCCTATTTGAGCCACGCTTAAAAAACCCACAGGTCGAGCTACTAGCAATGAATAGCCAAACATCGGCCTTACGCATCAGCGCCGAATTAGCAGGCCACGCTGGGCAACGTGCAGTGCTCTGCATCAGCCCAATAGCGGAGGGAGTAAAGATTGAAATAGAAGGTGAATAAACCAGCGTATTCCTGCTCGCCATGGCCTTAGGCCAAATATCCACCGAGGAATAAATGAGCGATTCAATTGACGCGGTTTTGCTAGATTACTACCAACGCGAGCTCACATGGCTGCGCCACGCTGGGGCGGATTTTGCTGCGCGTTACCCTAAAATTGCTCATAGGCTGGAATTATCCGAATACGAATGCCCCGATCCGCATATTGAACGGCTGCTCGAGAGCTTTGCTTTTTTAAATGCCCGTCTGCAGCGCCAATTAGATGACGATTTTTCCCAGCTTAGCAGCGCATTATTAGAAGAGCTTTACCCCTATGCGCTTCGCCCTATGCCCTCCACAGCGATTGCTTGTTTTCAAAGCGATGCCCCACAGGGCGCAAGCGGGCTGGAGATTAAACGCGGCACCTCTTTATTTGTAAACCATAAACGCAGCGAGCAAGAAACCGACAGCATTTACTTTAGAACCACCGCCCCGCTCACGATATGGCCCTTGCAAATTGTGGAAGCGCTACTGCTAGACGCGGAAGAAAGCCAAAAAATCACTGGCCTTGCCTATGCACAATCGGCGCTTAAAATCTGCCTGCATTGCAGTGCAAAAGAAGGCTGGGCAGCCATAGACCCACAAAAAGTCACCGTGCATTTAGCAGGCTCTGCCGTTAATTCGGCCACGCTTTATGATCTGCTTGCCGCACACAGCCTTGCGGTATTTACCCGCAGCGCACAACAAATACAGCGCATTCATGGCCTACCTGAAGCGCAAGGTTTTACTGAGCAAGAAGCCTTGCTGCCAAATGAAAGCCACGCCAGTCATGGCCTGCTACTGGAATACTTTAGCTGCCCAGCCAAATTTGCTTTCTTTGATTTACCACTTCGCACCCCAGACGATGCCATGCAAGATCTGGAGCTGATCATTGCCTTTAGCGATAAACCCGCCAATCGGCTTAGCCTACAAGCCAGTGATTTGGCTTTGGGCTGCGTACCGGTGATTAATTTATTCCCACGTAGCTCCGAACCCTTACGCCCCAACGGCAAAAGCCGTGAGTACCGTGTAATTGCCGATAGCCACCGAGAGCACGCCACTGAAATCTATGCCATCGGCCAAGTACGGGCGAGTAAATCCCACGGCGCGCAAATTGTGCCGCGCTATTTTGGCCTAAACCACGGCAACGCCAGCTGCTACTGGCACGCCAGACGCGTAGAAGGCCTTGGCCAGCGGCGTGGCAGCGATATGCTACTCACTTGGGTGAACGCCGATTTTCAAACCGACGATCCTCCTGCCCCCACGCTCACCGCCGAGCTGCTTTGTACCAATCGCTTTCTTGCCGAATCACTGGCTGCCAGCACCGAGCTGGCCTTTGAAAAACCTGGCACCGTAGCCAAGGTGCGCCTTATGGCCCCCCCAACGCCGCAAATTGCTTACGCCAGCAAGGCACAATGGCGCTTGGTTTCGCAGCTATCGCTCAATCATTTATCTTTATGCGAAGGCCCACAGGCACTCGATGCACTACGTGAAATGCTCAGCCTCTATAACCTCGGCAATAGCACGGCAACACGGCAGCAGATCGCAGGAATAATGCAGATTAGTGCCAAGCGCACGGTAGACCAAGTTGGCACAGAAGCATGGCGCGGCTGGCGCAACGGGCTGGAAGTACGGCTAGAACTAGACCCCAACCAATTTGCTGGCAGCAGCCGTGTCTTATTTGCCGGAGTACTGGCACAGTTTTTCTCGCAATACGCCAGCGTAAACCGCTTTATCCGTACCGTACTGGTAGAAAAAGACAGAGAAGTCAAAACATGGCAACCGCTTGTGGGGGATCCACTCATTCTGTGAATTTATCGAGAGTTGAAAACCCAAATCTTGAACCACGGAGGACACATAGAACACGGAGTTTCACGGAGAAAACCTATTGTGAGTTGCGCTATTTTTTTAAGTTTTTGAGCATTTTCAACGCAAGCAATTTATATGATTCAAAACTTGCACGTGTGCGGCCATCCGATGAGAAACATCAACTGGATGCGCACCCCATAAACCATGAGCTATGCCGCATGCAAAGCAGAAACAAACATGCCCGCTAACACCCTCATCAACGAACTCTTCGCCGCGCCCTACCGCTTTGAGTTTGCTCAAGCCCTAGCGCTACTAGAAAAGTGTAATCCAAGCCGCACGCCGGTTGGCACGGGGCTAGATCCTCGGCAAGAAACGGTGCGCCTATCTGGCCCGCTCTACCCGCTGTTTTACGCCAGCGCACTGGGGGAGATCAGCCAGCAAAATGAGCAGCTCTGCCTACAAGCATTTCTATTTGGCCTAGGCGGCCCAGATGGCCCCCTGCCCTACGCCTACCAAGATTGGCTGCAATCACGGCGCTTACAAAAAGACCACGGTCCAGCGGCTTTTTTAGACTTATTTCA
The DNA here is from genome assembly GCF_025352645.1 of Iodobacter sp. Classification (GTDB taxonomy): domain Bacteria; phylum Pseudomonadota; class Gammaproteobacteria; order Burkholderiales; family Chitinibacteraceae; genus Iodobacter. Next base: position 98,914 of record NZ_JANXSO010000175.1, read on the forward strand.
TCAACGCATCCTCGGCCAACTGTACCGAGTACAAAGTAAGCACCGCATCGCAGCGCCCTTTGCCAGCCCACTGCAAAGCCCAATTCAGCCTGTGCTGCAAGCACTCACCGGCATCTTGCCCAAAGCCTTACAGCATCGCTTAGCCATTTCTGATGCGGCCTTACTAGCGCACACCCCTATTTTGGCTAATCGCAGACGCTCCGCCGAGGGGTTTAAAGCCCTAGTAAGCAGCTACTGGGGCGACACCATCAGGATTAGCCCCTTTGATGGCGCATGGAGCGATATTCCCAGCAGCCACTTCAGCCGTATCGGCAGCCGAGGCCAAAATCAACGCTTAGGCCAAAATGCCATGGCAGGGAAAAAAATATGGGATGAACACGCCGGAATCAAGCTCACCCTTGGCCCGCTCTCCCTAGAGCAATACTTTGCCTATCTGCCAACAGGAGCGCTCTACCGGCCATTGATGGCACTCGTGGCATTTTATTTTGGCCCAGAAATGCGTTGCAGGCTGGTGCTAAAACTGGCCGATAGCGCAAAAACCGCCAACGACTACACCGACGGCCAGCCAGCCACCCCCTTGGCCAAATCGGCCAGCCCATTTTTATTAGGGCTGAGCACTTGGCTAGGCTCCCCTCAGCCCATTAGCCATCGCCAATGCCAAGTGCCTAGTGAAGGATCACCATGAGCCTCGATTTAAGCGCACTGATTGCCCTGCTAAACCCCGCCAGCCGCGATGCCTTAGAGCGCGCCGCCCAGCGCTGCTTAATTCAAACCCATTTTTATATCGAAATTGAGCATGTTTTGCTGGAGTTAATTGAGATCGAAGGTGGCGATTTTTCGCAGATATTGCCCTGCTGCGGCCTCACCCGCGATGCGCTCAGCACCGAAATCAACACCGCCCTAGAGCGCTTTAAACGCGGCAATACCCGCACCCCCGCCTTTGCCACGCATACCGTTAAGCTATTAGAAAGCGCCGTGGTCTATGCCACCGTCAGCCACAATCAGCGGGTGCGCTCCGGCATGCTGCTGCTGGCACTGTTAGAAAACGAAGAGCTGCGCAGCCTGCTGCTCAATGGGGTTTCATCCCTGCTCAGTATTAACCGCGATACGCTGCGCAGCGAACTGAGCGAATGGAGCGCAGCCTCTTGTGAAGCGCCGCCTGCACCCGCTAAAGAAGCCGGGCAGCAGCCCGCCGCTGCAAACCTAGGCATCAGCCCCCATGCGCCAGAAAACAGCGTGCTCAGTCAGTACACGCAGGATCTTTGCGCCGATGCACGCGCGGGCAAAATTGATCCGATTGTGGGGCGCGATGGCGAAATCCGTCAGGCGATTGATATTCTGCTGCGGCGCAGGCAAAACAACCCCATTTTGGTGGGCGCACCTGGCGTGGGCAAAACAGCGGTGGTGGAAGGCCTAGCGCTCAGAATCGCCGCCGGCGAAGTACCGCCAGCGCTTAAAAACGTGGCGCTGCGTGTATTAGATTTAGGCCTGCTGCAAGCCGGGGCCAGCCTGAAAGGCGAGTTTGAGCAGCGCTTAAAAAGTGTGATCGAAGCGGTTAAAAACTCAGAAATCCCGATTATTTTATTTATTGATGAAGCGCATACGCTGGTGGGCGCGGGTGCCGCCGAAGGGCAAAATGACGCCGCCAATCTGCTGAAACCCGCGCTGGCCCGTGGCGAGCTGCGCACCATCGCCGCCACCACCTGGCTGGAATACAAAAAATACTTTGAAAAAGACCCTGCGCTGGCAAGGCGTTTTCAACTGGTACAAGTAGAGGAGCCAGACGAGGCCACCGCCATCGAAATGCTGCGCGGCGTGGCGGCCGAGTTGGAGCAGCACCACGGCGTGTATGTGCTGGATGCCGCCATTTGCGATGCGGTAAAGCTATCGCACCGCTATATCACCGGCCGCCAATTGCCAGACAAAGCCATCAGCGTACTCGACACCGCCTGCGCCCGCGTGGCGCTGGCCCAGCACGATGTGCCGCCGCAGCTAGAAGCCGCTCGCCACCGACAACTGGCGGTAGACGACGAGCTAAACCGCTTGCAAAGAGAGCAGCTCACCGGCGTGCCACACCAAGAGCGCATCAGCGCCCTGCAACAAGAACAAACCCAGCTCAAAACCCAAGCGCAAGAATTATCCAGCCGCTGGGACGACGAGCTAGCGGCGGTAAAAGAAATCCTACGCAGCCACACCGAGCTGATCGCACTCTCTAAAACCAACCCACGCAGCCCTGAAGAAGAAGAAAAATTTAACGATCTACCCGCAGAAATCAAGCGCCTTGAAAGCGGCTTAGATGCCATCCGCCAAGACGACCCCATGGTGCCCGCCCGCGTAGATTCACGTACCGTTGCCGCCGTGATTGCAGGCTGGACAGGGATTCCCGTCGGCAAAATGCTGGCCGACGAAGCCTACGCCATCCGCACACTGGCCAAGCGCATGGGGCAAAGAATTTACGGCCAGCAAAGCGCGCTCGATACCATCGCCAGCCGCATCCAAGCCTACCGCGCTGGCCTGACCGACCCAGCCAAACCAGTTGGTGTGTTTCTACTTCCTGGCCCCACCGGCGTGGGCAAAACCGAAACCGCCTACGCGCTGGCCGACGCGCTCTACGGCGGCGAGCGTAATCTGGTCACCATTAATTTGTCTGAATACCAGGAAGCTCACACCGTCAGCCAGCTAAAAGGCGCACCGCCCGGCTATGTGGGCTACGGCAGCGGCGGCGTACTCACCGAAGCGGTGCGGCGTAAACCTTACTGCGTGGTGCTCCTCGATGAAATAGAAAAAGCCCACCCCGACGTACTGGAAGCGTTTTACAACGTGTTTGATAAAGGCATGATGGAAGACGGCAGCGGCTTGGTAGTCGATTTTAAAAACACCGTCATCCTCGCCACCAGCAATGTAGGGGCCGAGCTGATTATCGACACGCCTCCGCAAGCTTTCGCCAGCACCCAATTCGCCGACGACCTGCGCCACACCCTGCTGCAATCCTTCCGCCCCGCCTTTTTAGCCCGCATGACCGTCGTACCCTACCGCGCCCTAGACGACACCATTCTCGCCCAAATAATAAAAACCAAATTAGAAAAATTAAAACAACGCTATATGGATGCCACAGGGAAAACCTTTGAATTTGAAAGCGGCATTGTGGCTGCGGTATTGGCCCGATGCCGGGGGGCGGGTGCGAGGGATGTGGATAATGTATTGATGGGAGAAGTGGTGGGGAAATTGGCGGAATGGGTGTTGGAGTGAATGCATTTCACCCTATCCATCCTTCTTTCAATGAAATAGTAACCTTCTAAATGGAGACTCATATCATGCCTAAAAGTACACAACATGCCTTAATCACCTGGATTCCAGGCTCTGAAGATGGAAGGAGGGAGGCACGTAATCTAAATAGAAAGTTTAATAATTATTCAGTTTTAAAAGCACCTGATAAATTGAGACCAGGTGAGGGCTCCGAATATATGTCACTTATAGTAGTCGGCCATAGAGGAGAATTTAAGAAAGATCTTTTTTCATCCTTAGTAACATATTTATCCATAGCTCGTGTTAGCTGGGTTGTATTAGCGATGTGTAATTCATCTCAAAAAAATTACTTTGGTGTCCTTTCCGAACATAACGAACAACATTCTCCCGCACAGGAATTAGCAAACAAACTTAATATAAAAGTATCTGGAACAAAACGAGACTTGCTTTTTCACGAGGTAGGCCAAGGACAGGCATTTGCATTGACCCTTGGAGAAATTCTTATTCGAAGCAACCCAAACTCTGGAGAAGACCTATGGTTTGACTGCGAGAAGCAGAGTGACATTGATGAACTAACTGAGGCTTTATCCAGCCTATAGGTTTAATTCATAGAGTGGCTACCAAATCAAAGGGGCCAGGCTCAATTTAATCACCCAATTCAAGGTCAAAAACAGGATGAAGTTTGGTTCTGTATAGGGTGTGCAAGTCGTTTTTCTTGCGCACCGCTCTCTGCGCTCCGACTTCCTCCTTGTACACCCTATGATTACCGACTCACCCAATGAATTAAACTAACGTTGATAGGACTACATTCTTACCCCATTGCTCACAGGCCACCATGACCCGCCCCACCGACACCGCCACTTCAATCTCCCTATCAGCCTCGGCCCTCGCGGATCTTTACCCCGATAGCGTATCGGGGGATGAGGGTTTGAATCAGTTGGGTGCCATCACACTGGCAGGCTACAGCGGTACCACGCTGACGATGGATGCGGCGATTGCTACGCACCTAACCGTCACCTTGCGCCACGATACTAAAACGCGGCCGCTGGATTTATTGTGCGCGGAGATTCGGCAATTGCCGGGCGATGCGACAGTAGATAAATACAGCCTGACGCTGCGCCCTTGGCTGTGGTGGCTAACGCTGGCGAGTAATAACCGCGTGTTTCAGGCCAAAAGCGTGCCGGATATTGTGAAGGCGGTGTTTGCGGTGCATGGCTTTAGCGATTATTCGCTGAAACTCGATGCCACTTATGATCCGCGCGAATACTGCGTGCAATACGGCGAGAGCGATTTTGCTTTTGTTTCCCGCCTGATGGAAGACGAAGGGATTTTCTGGTTTTACACCCATGAAGACGGCAAACACACGCTGGTGCTGGCCGATAGCAACGATGCTTTCCCCGCCTGCCCCAATGCCAGCACCATCGCCTGGCTGGGGCAGGATATGGGCGCGAGGGAGTTGCACGGCATCCGCAGTGGCGAGCTGTGCCAGCAGGCGGTTTCTACCGCTTACAACACCAGCGATTACGAATTCACCACCGCCAGCACTTCACTCTATTCGCAGACCAAGGCGGTAGATGGTGCGCGCTCGGTGTATGAGCATCCGGGCGGCTACACCGCCAAGGCCAAGGGCGACGCGCTGGGTAAAATCCGTGTGGCCGGTTTACGCAGCCAGGAGACGCGCTTTATTGGCGAGAGCGATTGCCGCTGGCTGATCCCCGGCCACACTTTTACCCTGAGTGGCCACGATAACGCCGCCGCCAATATTGAATGGGTGGTCACTGCCGTTACCCACGACGCCAGCCATGCGCATTATCGCAACCGCTTTAGCGCCATCCCCAAGGCGACCCCATACCATCCGCCAAGGCTCACCCCCAAGCCACGCATGCATACGCAAACTGCATTGGTGGTGGGCAAATCAGGCGAGGAAATCTGGACCGACGAGCATGGCCGCATCAAGATTCAGTTCCCATGGGATCAGGATGGTAAAAAAGACGAAACCAGCTCCTGCTGGGTGCGGGTGATGCAGGCGTGGAGCGGCAAAGCCTTTGGCACGCAATTTATTCCACGCATCGGCCAGGAAGTGGTGGTGACCTTTATTGATGGCGATCCAGACAAGCCGCTGGTCACCGGCTGCGTTTACAACGGCGACAACAGCCTGCCCTACGCCCTGCCCGCCAATCAGACGCAATCAGGCATCAAAACCAATTCATCCAAGGGCGGTGGCGGCTTTAACGAGCTGCGTTTTGAAGATAAAAAAGACGCCGAAGAAGTGTTTCTGCAAGCGCAAAAAGACCTTAAAACCAATATCCTTAACGACGTCACCCACACCATCGGCCACGATGAAATCCGCACGGTAAAAAACGACCGAACCCGCACCGTGCAGGAAGGCAACGACGCCACTACCATAGACAAAGGTAACCGCACCCTAACGGTAAGCACAGGCGACGAAACCACCGATATCAAAGGCAAGCGCAGTGTAAAAGCAGGCGACGACGAAGCGCGTGAAGTAGGCGGCAATTTAGAGCAAAAAGTCACAGGTAATTACACCATCACCGTTGATGGTGATCTCAGCATTAAAGTCAGCGGCACCATCAACATAGAAAGCAGCGGCGCCTACACCGCCAAAAGCGGCGCAGCACTGACCAATCAGGCAGCCACATCGCTCACCAATAAAGCGGGCACGGCGCTGACCAATCAGGCAGGCACATCTTTGGATAACAAAGCGGGAACCACCCTCACCAACGACGGCGGAGTCAGCCTGATGAACAAAGGCGGCGCAGAGCAAACTGTTGACGGCGGCGGCATGCTGACCATTAAAGGCGGGCTGGTGAAGATTAATTGATGGCGTCGCGTGGGCACAAAGACATGCCCACCCTACAAAACCAGCTCTAAGTTTGATGACCTTGTCCCCCCCGTTGAAAAAGGGGGGTTAGGGGGGATTTGCACGGAATAGAGCTAATTACAAAAGCGAATCCCCCTCAATCTCCCCCTTTTACAAAGGGGGAAGCTACATCGAGGCCACCATGCCCCAGCCTTTTGAACTAGAACGCGGCAGCAGCAAGCTTATTGGCACGATGAACGAAGGCGCACTAGATGGGCCATTTAAAGTGTTCGATCAAAAAAGGCCGCTTGCATCCATGCAATATAAAAATGGCGATCTGCACGGGCCGATGCTGATGATGCATCCCAATGGCAAGCCATCGGCAAGGCTCAGCTATCAAGCTGGGCTATTGCACGGCTCCGCTTTATTTTTCTCACCACAGGGGATATTGCAACGCGAATGTGTTTATCAGCAGGGGCAACTGCATGGCCCATTAAAAAACTTTTTTAATGATGGCAAAGTTGCACAGCTAGAGCATTACCAAACGGGGCTGCAGCATGGCGAGCAGCTGCGCTTCCACCCCAATGGGCAGATCGCTGAAAAACAAACCTTTAATCAGGGCATTGCCGAGGGCGGAATCCAGCTCTTTGATAACGAGGGCAAAACGCTTGGTAAGGATGGCAAGCCGGTTTCTAAGCTTAAAGCGTGGTTAAACCCCGAAGCTTAAATGCCACACTAGATGATTTTTTTAAGCAGGCGATAATAGCCAACGGGTGCAGCAGATTGCCTACCTACACTACGAGTTGCGCTGCACAGAATGCACCATGTGCTTTGGCTAGCGATGAGCTGCTGATTAATTGCATCAATAATCGCGGCGGGATGACTGATTTTGGCCTTGCTGATCAGCTCTACACTGGTGCACTGGCGTTGTTTTAGCAGCAGCGCACAAACACGCTGCTCGTCAGGGCTCAGATTAAGCTGGCTAAATGGGTTGCTTGTAGACATAGATCAAACTGCAGTTTTATAAGCCCGCCATTGTGGCATGGCCGTGCATGCTAGGCGATTAAATCCTGCATCTGCCCTGGCATCACAATCTTAATCACCCCACCCCAGTTACACATCAGCATGCCGCCGGAGTTAAGTGCAGGCATGCTACCAATCAGCACCGTAGGCGCGCCGCCAGGAATCCACGGCGCGGCGGTCATCGGAATGCACGGCATAGGCGTGAGCACCCCCAACGCTGCCGCCGTTGCCGCTGCCACCATAGGATTAGCCGGGCTCATGCAAGTACCAAACGGCGCAACATTAACAATGGGAATGTAATCCATAATATTGGCAGCAGGCATGCCACCCGCCATGCAGCGGTTCAGCGGCAAGATATTTAAAGTGCCTGGCGCCGCGCCAAAGCTGCATTGCAAAGAGGCACCGCTACAAACCTGTGGGCTTCCCATGGTTTTTCCTTATAAGCCAATATTTGCAATACCTGTAGGGCGGGTGCAACCCGCGTTTTTTCAGCATGACTCACGGGTTGCACCCCATATGCGCTAAAAAAGTTACATAGAGCCTGAACTGTGCATGAAATGGCGCTAAACCTTGAACCAGCTAATTCATATCATTATTTTTTTGCTTAGCGCATATGGGATTTTACCCGCCCTACACGTCCTTATTATTGGAAAATGAAAGCAAAAAGTCAGAGTTAAAAATAAAAAACCGCCACAAGCATCAGCTTATGACGGTTTTTAGTATATGCAGAAAGCTTAATCTGCGCTTAATACACCACGGCGAACTTGGTCTTCTTCGATCGATTCAAACAACGCTTTAAAGTTGCCTTCGCCAAAACCTTCATTGCCTTTACGTTGAATAATTTCAAAGAAAATTGGCCCGATCACGGTTTCGGTAAAGATTTGCAGCAGAATACCGCCGCCTTCGGTTGGCGCGCCGTCAATCAGGATACGGTTTTTACGCAGGCGCGCTAAATCTTCACCGTGGCCTGGTAGGCGGGCATCGGTGCGATCAAAGTAGCTGTCTGGGGTATCAAGGAAACGTGTGCCGCTGGCTTTCAGAGCTTCTACTGTGGCAAAAATATCATTTGATGCCATGGCGATATGCTGAATACCTTCGCCTTGATACTGACGCAAAAATTCTTCAATCTGGCTTTTATCGTCAGACGATTCGTTAATTGGGATACGAATCTTGCCACATGGGCTAGTCATAGCGCGTGAGACAAGGCCAGTCAACTTGCCTTCGATATCAAAGTAACGAATTTCACGGAAATTGGCGATTTTTTCATAAAAGCCCGACCACACGTCCATATTGCCGCGCATGACATTGTGCGTTAGATGATCAACTTCAAATAAACCCACGCCTACTGGATACTGATCTACGCCTTCAAGTGGCACAAAATCTACATCGTAAATATTTTGATCTTTACCATAACGGTCTACAAAATACAGCGCCGAGCCGCCAATCCCTTCAACCGCAGGAATATTTAACTCCATAAAGCCAATCGGACGGTTAAACGGCTTAGCGCCATGCTCAATAGCATATTGGTAAGCGCGATCGGCATCGGCCACGCGCCAAGCCATCGCACAAGCGGATGGGCCATGAGCGGCAGCAAACTCATGAGCTGGCTGAGTTGATTCGCCGTTCACAATAAAATTGATTTCGCCTTGGCGGAATAAGCTGGCGTTTTTGCTGCGATGACGGGCAATTTCTACAAAGCCCAAAGACATAAATAAAGTCTTTAAGCTGTCTAATCCTTGCTGATTATTGGCGGTGTATTCAACAAACTCGAAACCATTTGTTGCAAGTGGGTTGATGCTCGGTTTTTCCATTTTCATCTATCTCTCCAGTAGGTGATCCCAGCCAAACATGCCGCAGCGCAAAATATCGCCACGGCATCTTTGTATGGATTAATTTAAACCGTGCTTAGCGGTCCATTGTAAAAACTCTTTTTCTAAGGCATCAAAACTTTCAATCACAAACAAGTCTTCCTGCATATGCCAAATGTCATATACCGTTGCTGCTACACGCTCAATATCAAACGCGTGCTTACGCGTTTGATCAGACAAGCTAAACATCACTTCTTTGGGAGACGAGGCAATGCCCGCACCAAAAATATGCAGGCCGTCGTTTTCTTGAATCAGGCCAAACTCAACCGTGTACCAATACAAACGAGCCAGCCACACTTTTGCAGGATGGTCTAACTCAAATGCACGGACACCCGCACGGCCAAAAGCTTCAAAAAAATCAGCAAAACGTGGGTTCACCAATAAAGGCACGTGCCCCATTAAATCGTGGAACATATCGGGAGCAGGCGTGTAACCGATTTCATCAGGCTTACGAATAAAATCGGTTGAAGGGAAAATTCGCTGTGCTAGTAATTTAAAAAAATCTTCATCAGGAACAATTCCCGCAACACGTGTCAGCTTCCAACCAGAAAGCGCTTCCACTTTATCGCTAATTTCCAGCAAACTAGGAATGCGATCACAGGGGAACCCAACTTGCTCAATACCCTCTAAAAAAGCTTGGCAAAGCCGACCAGGTAAAACTGCTTTTTGATTCGCCAACAAGGTGGCCCATGTTTGATGTTCTACGTCGGTGTACTGCGGCACAGGGTAGGAATGAAGATCTAAAACTGCGTCCGGTGCACACAATTGCATGTCGGGCCTGAGGGTTGCTGCTTCATCGGTATACACAAGACTTCTCCTAAATGGTATTTTTCACAGCAACTGCTCTACACTAGCTTTCCATTCTACAAAAAGTGTCGAGCAATTTTGTTTCTAAAATGCCAATAAAATAAATATTTATGCAATTTAACACCAATTAAACATAAAACAAGGGGAGAAAACACCATGGAACTAGATAGGACTGATATTAAAATTCTTAACGAGCTTCAGTTACATGGCCGTTTGAGCAATGTAGAACTCGCTGAAATCATCGCTTTATCACCTTCACCTTGTTTGCGCAGGCTCAAACAGCTCGAAGATAGTGGTGTTATTCGTAAATATGTTGCACTTTTGGATCCACTTTTAATTGGTCTCGGTTTGCAAGCATTTATCCGCGTTTCTTTAGAAAAACGCGGCCATAGCCATCTGCAAGAATTTGTGGCGGCCATTCAAGATTGGCCAGAAGTAGTGAATTGCTATGCCATGACGGGCGAGATGGATTATTTGCTGCAGGTTTACTTTGAAGACATGACGCATTTCTCTAAATTTGTGATGGGCCAGTTGCTCCAGCACCCCGGCATTGCCGATATCAAATCGAGTTTTGTTCTCAAAGAATTCAAAAACACCACCAACCTGCCTTTAAGCCATCTGAACCCATAAATTAGCCCCCTACGTTCACCAGAAAAACGTAGGGGCGCTGCTTGCTGCGCCCTGCCCAGTAGGGAACGCAGCAAGCAGCGCACCTTAATATCGTTTTAGTTTACCTACGATTTGTGTATCCACTTTTACAGACGACCCCACATCATCCCGTCATATTTCTTACGTACAACACAAAAATACTCGTAATAAAAAAACCACAAACTGTCTGTTTTCCATCAAAGAACTGATGGAACGCTTCCTTGCTGCTTGCCAGAGCCTAGGTATTTCAGCTATACCGAATCACTTATTCATATCAATAAGATTAGACGTGATGAGTTTACAAACACTCTGGCTAATTGCTGCATTACTGCTGGCCGGATTTGAAATGCTGACTGGCACTTTTTACTTACTTGCAATCGCCCTTGGCTTGCTCAGCGCAGCGGGGATGGCTTTTTTTGGGCTTACGTTTACCATACAGGCCATCACGGCGGCGGTAGTCAGCTTGAGTGCCGTTGCCGTACTGAAACGTTGGCAAAGTACACGTACCCCACAGCCCGATGAAATCAGCAGCGATATTGGTCAACACGTAACAATTGTGGAATGGCAAGGAGAACGCCGTGCACGCGTTCGCTATCGTGGCACACTGTGGGATGCCGAGCTGGCAGCAGACACGCCAACTGGCTTAAATGATTACATCATCGTTGCCACCCACGGCAGCTCACTTACACTTAACCATTCACCACTGGGGCACTCCTAATGGAATTCGGCTTTCCCATTATCTTTTTGTTTATTGCGGTTATTTTTGTCGCCAAAACTTTCAAAGTAGTGCCACAGCAGCACGCGCTGATTGTGGAGCGCCTTGGTAAATTTCATGCCGTTTTACAGCCTGGCCTGAGTTTTATCGTGCCATTTGTGGATCGCATTGCTTACAATCTATCGTTAAAAGAAATCCCACTCGATGTGCCATCCCAAATTTGCATTACGCGAGACAACACCCAGCTGCAAGTAGATGGCCTACTTTATTACCAAGTAACCGATCCTAAGCTAGCCTCTTATGGCACGTCAGATTACGTCATGGCCATTATGCAATTGGCCCAAACCACACTACGCTCTGTCATTGGTAAGCTAGAGCTGGATAAAACCTTTGAAGAACGCGATGACATTAATGCGGCAGTCGTCAGCGCCTTAGATGAGGCGGCCCGCAGTTGGGGCGTTAAAGTCTTACGTTACGAAATCAAAGACTTAACCCCACCCAAAGAAATCTTGCACTCTATGCAGCAGCAAATTACCGCTGAACGTGAAAAACGGGGCCGTATTGCGCAATCTGAAGGGGTAAAGCAAGAGCAGATCAACCTTGCCACGGGCCAGCGCGAAGCCTCTATCCAGCGCTCCGAAGGTGAACGCCAAGCCGCCATTAACGCCTCTGAAGGCCACAAGCAATCAGCCATCAATCAGGCGGAAGGTGAAGCTGAAGCGCTGCGGCTTGTGGCTAGAGCCACCGCCGAAGCCATTCATATGGTGGCGCAAACAATTCGCCAACCCGGCGGGCACGAAGCCGTTAATTTAAAAGTAGCTGAGCAATACGTGGCCGCCTTTGCCAATATTGCTAAAGAAGGCAACACCATGCTGATCCCTACCAATGCCAGCGATATTGCCAGCGTGGTGGCCACAGCGATGTCGGTCATTAAACAACCGTCTTAAACTCCGAAGGAAATAGCACCATGTCAGAACAAAAATACCGCCTCGTTACCCGCAGCGATTTTGATGGTCTTGTCTGCGCGGTGCTCCTTACTGAGTTGGATATGATCGACGATATTTTATTTGTGCATCCTAAAGATATGCAGGATGGCAAGATCGCGGTGACCGCCAACGATATCACCACCAACTTGCCCTATGTGGCGGGTGCTTTTTTATCTTTTGATCACCATCTTTCCGAAACGATTCGCACCGTCGGTGAAAAAACCAATCATATTATTGACCCCAAAGCCCCTTCCGCTGCCCGTGTGGTTTACGACTATTACGGCGGGAAAAGTGTTTTCCCCAATATTAGTGACGAGATGATGCTTGCGGTAGATAAAGCAGACTCTGCCGAATTTACCCGCGAAGAAATTCTAAGCCCTAGAGATTGGGTATTACTCAATTACCTAATGGATGCCCGCACGGGTTTGGGCCGTTTTAAAAGCTTTAGGATTTCCAACTATCAACTCATGATGGATTTAATTAAATACTGCGGCAGCCACGGCATTGAAGATATCTTAGCCCTGCCCGATGTTCAGGAAAGAATTGAAGTTTATTTTGAACACGCCCCACAAGCTAAAGAACAACTCACTAGCTGCAGCCGTATTTACGATAATTTAGTGGTACTTGATTTAAGAAATGAAGAAACTATTTTCGCCACCAATCGCTTTATGATTTACGCGCTTTACCCGCAATGCAATATCTCAATTCATATGCTGTGGGGTTTACATCAGCAAAACACGGTGTATGCCACCGGCAAATCAATTATTAATCGCAGCTCACAAACCAATATTGGCGAGCTGATGCTGGAATACGGCGGTGGCGGCCACGAAAATGCCGGCACCTGCCAAGTAGCCAATGAAGACGCCAATCGTGTCTTGCGCGAATTAGTGCTAAAAATTACAGCAGATGGCTGAAATAACAGCATGTATCCGAAAGCCTTTCTGAGTACGGACAAAGCGGTACCCTAGAAGGATCACAAAGGCATTCGTCTGCAGAGAATACCGCACAGCAAGGAGGGGTGTCCTAGGGCGGGTATTTACCCGCCCTAGCTAATTCAGTTCACACGGCATTTGGTTAATTATAATGCACACAGAGTTTGGAACCACCGCCCCCCCCCCCCCCCACAAGATCACATTCATCTAAATATTTTTCGCTTGGAGTAAGAGTGAACATCCCTGGCTACAGTCTAAAAAGCACGCTTTATCAAGACGAGACAGGCAGCATGCACCGCGGCGTTCGTAGTAATGGCACGCCATGTATTTTGCGTATTCAAGCCCTCCCTAGAGCCAGCATCACGCTGACCGTTGAACGCGAATTACTCGAACAAATTCAAACCAAGCACACCCCCAGAGTATTCGATCTTTTCAAGCATGGCGCTGCTATGGTCTTAGTTTTAGAGGATTGCCCCGGCCGCACTCTAGAAGACTTAATGAACGAATCTGGACATAGCCCCAGCACCACCTTGCAATTAGCCATTACGCTCGCCAGAAAGCTGCAACGCACCACCGCAATAGCCCAAGCACTCGCCGCTCTGCACGCCTGCGGCAAACCCCACGGCAGGCTATGGCCAGACCATATCATTCTTGCTCCCGATCATACCGTCCGTTTTGTTGGCATGGCCGATGGCGGTGAAGCCGATCCACAAATACATCGCGCTGCCTATTTTTCACCCGAGCAAACGGGGCGTTTACGCTCAGATGTTAATCCGCGCAGCGATCTCTACACCTTGGGTGTTATTTGCTACCGCATGTTTACAGGCCAGCTGCCTTTTAATAGCAACGACACCCTATCGTTAATCCATGCCCATTTAGCAAAAATACCGGCGTCCCCTAGTGAGATATCGGATACGCCATTAGCACTGTCCGCCATCATTATGAAGCTACTCGAAAAAGTCCCCGAGAAGCGCTACCACACCGCAGCAGGGCTAGCTAATGACTTACAACGCTGCACCGAGCGGCTAAGCAACGGCCAAACCGCACTCTTTCCACTAGGGGAAGACGATGAGCCTGGTGTGCTGCATCCATCAAACACCCTCTATGGCCGCGATCAGCAGCGGCTTAGTCTGTTAGATGCCTTTGCTCGCAGCCGCACACAAGCCACAGAAGTGGTGTTAATCGCTGGGTATTCGGGCATAGGCAAGAGTGCACTGGTGCAATCACTACGCCCCGATATTATTATGTCGGATGGTTTTTTTATTGAAGGCAAGTTCGATCAATTTCAGCGCAGTATTCCCTACGCCGCACTATCCAGTGCCTTTGATAAGTTAGTGAGGCAATGGCTGGCCGAACCCAATCCAGAGCAATGGCAACGCCGCGTTTTAGAATCTGTCGGCAGCAATGCGCAAATTTTGATTGATGCCATTCCCGCCCTGCAATGGTTACTTGGCCCGCAACCCCCTGTCGCCGAGCTTGGCCCTGCCGAATTACGCCATCGCTACAACAAAACCTTGGTAGATTTTATCCAAGGCATTTGCCAAGCCAAATCGCCCTTGGTCTTGTTTTTAGACGATTTACAATGGGCCGACCCTGCCAGCTTAGATTTAATGGGCCAATTACTCACCAACAGCCATAACAAAAACTTATTATTAATTGGGGCTTATAGAAACTCCGAAGTCAGCACCGGTCACGCCTTATTATTGGCGCAAGCAGAATGGCAAACTCAAGATGTGCGTAGCACCTTTATTGAACTCGCACCGCTCACAACCGAACAAGTCAACAACCTGCTTACCGATGTTTTGCATTTAGCAGATCACACCATGCCTTTGGCCTGCCTTATTCATAGAAAAACCGGTGGCAATCCATTTTTTATTGGCAAATTACTGCGCACCTTAGTCGATGAAGAGCTGATCCACTGGGACCGAAGCACGCACCTCTGGGTGTGGGATATCCCCTTGCTGGCCACCTATAATGTGGCAGAAAATGTGGTTGAGCTGGTGATTGAACAGCTCCACCGCCTACCCAGTCATGTGCAGCAATTAGTCAGCTCAGCAGCCTGCTTTGGTAACACCTGTCATCTAGCCGATTTATCCAGCATCACGGGGCTTAGCAGTAGCATCACGCAAGATAGCTTAACGATCTTGCGCCAAGCCGAGCTTATGACAGAAATCCCCAATGATGCAGGCAAGCCTAAACAAATTCGTTTTATGCACGATCGCGTGCAACAAGCTGCTTATTCCATTCTCAATAAACCCCAGCAAGAAGAAACGCATCTACGCATTGCCTATCACCTGCTTAGCCTGCACGAAGGCGCCGCCTTACAAGAACATTTATTTATTATTGTGCAGCAATTTAGTGCGGGCTTAAATGCGGTATTGCAGGCAAAAAACCCCGAACAAAATCGCATTTTGGCGCATTTATTTTTACAGGCGGCAGACAAAGCCATCACCTTAGCCGCGCATGCTAGTGCCAAGCTTTTTACCAGCAATGCACAACGCCTGCTGGATAATGAAAGCTTTTGGCAAGACGACTACCCTCTGCTGGCACGCCTAAACTACACTCAGGCCCAAGCCGCCTTTCTATCTGGTGATTTAGCCACATCAGAAGCTTATATTTTAGCCACGATGCCACGCTTACATAGCACGCTAGAAAAAGCCGAGTTTCAAAACCTATTAATTATTGGCAAAACGCTAAGCGCCGACTATCAAGGCGCCATTGAGGCGGGGCGGGAGGCATTAGAACTACTCGGCCTAGCTTGGCCGCGAGACCCAGAAGCTGCCTTTCAAAATATTTTGCAGCAAATCGAAGCTCGCATGGCAAACCGCCCTCCCAGCGACTTGCTCCAATTACCGCTATTAAGCGATCCCTGCCAACAGCTTATTCAAAAAACCCTGCTTAACTTAGATACCGCCACCTCATTTGGCCACCCTAGTTACTACCCTTTTATTATTTCCCGCATGGTGCTTACGGCCTTAGAACACGGCAACTCCATGGAGATTTGTAAAGGTTACGGCACGTTTGGCGTCTTACTTGGCTCGCTCTTTGGCCAGCGCCAGCGTGGCTTTGAATTTGCCAGCTTAGGCTATCAACTTATCCAGCAATTAGATGGCTTAGCGCTTAAATGCAAAACCGGCTGGCCCTACGCAGTGGGCTGCTTGCCCTGGGTTAAACCACTACACGATTCTTTACCGCTCATTCAAGACAGTATCAATGCGGGCCTCATGACTGGCGATCAGCAATTCACCGGCTATTTATATTGCGCCGATGTACTGCATCGCTTTATCAGTGGCCTGCCACTGGCCAAATTAAACGAGCGTATCGAACAAACCTTACAAACGTGCATCGCCAACAAAAACCAATGGGCCATCGATACCCTGCGCGCATTGCGCATCTCGGTGGCGGCTTTTACTTCAGACAATTGGGATGGCCGCAGCTCTGCAGATAGACAATTCGTACTGGAATGCGAACAAGGGGATAAGCGCTCATCGCTGTGCTTTTATCATATCTACCACGCGCAGCGCATGCTGTTTGCTGGCCGCTACGATGAAGTAATTCGCCACGCCCGCCAAGGCCTCGCACTTTGCCGCTATATCATGGGGTTTATTTCTAATTTTGATGCGCATTGGCTGCTCGCCATGGGTTTAAGCGCCAATGCACCTAGCCACGAGCAAACTCAAGAAATTCAAGCATTACGTGAACAACTCGCCCTATGGAGCTTGGATTGCCCAGCCAATTTCTCCCATAAACTATTAATGCTCGATGCGCAGATCGCGCGCTTACTTGGCCAACACGAAATCGCACTACGCCATTGCCATCAAGCCACGGCAGCCGCACGCAATCAAGGCTTTATTCAAGATGTGGCGCTGGGTGAAATCCAAACCTGCAAACTATGGATTGAGCATGGTTTTCCCATCTACGCTACTCACCATTTAAAAGAGGCAATCCTCAGCCTGCAGCACTGGGGAGCCAGAGGTTTAGCCAAATCACTGCGGCATGAATTTAGCAGCGTTTGGCAACTGATCCCCCCCGAGGACGATATGTTGAGCGGCCGGGCGCTCTCCTCCTCAGGGGTATTAAAAGCCTCGCAAGCCATCGCCAGTGAAATTGCACTCGATCCGTTATTACTAAGGCTGACCGAGCTAATGATCGAAAGCGCTGGTGCCACTATGGGTGCGTTAATCTTGGCAGAAGATGGGCAACCACGGCTCAAAACAGTGGGTATCATTGAAAACAACACCATTATTGTTCGCCCCAAAAACAGCCACAGCTTACCGGTTGCCGCATCTATTTTGCAGTATGTGTGGCGTACACAAGAAACGGTGGCCCTTGATGACGCAGGCTTAGATGAGCGTTTCCAGCGCGACCCCTATGTGCATAGCACCCGCGTAAAATCGCTACTCAGTGGCCCCATCATCAAACAAGGGGTATTACTTGGTGTTTACTACTTAGAAAACCCATTGGCGGCGGGTACCTTTACCCCTGCTCGACAAGAAGTCATTCTTGCCCTTGCCACGCAAGCGGCCATCTCGATTGAAAACGCGCGTCTTTACGATGAGCTAGAAAACCGCGTCACCATTCGTACCCAAGAGCTCAGCACAGTCAACCAGCATTTAGAAAACGAGTTAGCAGAAAGAAATCGTATCGAAAAAGCCCTCAGAGAAAGCGAATCACGCTTTAGAGCCATTGTAGAAAGCATGCTGACTGGCTATTTAAAAACCGAGCTGAGTAGCGGAAAAATTCTTGCCATCAATACCGCCATGCTTAATATCCTTGGCGCAGATAGCTCAGAAGACGTTTTAGGAGAGTCCTCAATCAACTTTTTTGCCAACCCGCAAGAGCGAAATCAACTACAAGAACTGGTCTTAAAGCACGAACGAGTCAGCCGCTACGCCATTAAAATCCGCCGCCACAATGGGCAGATACTGGATGTACTCACCACCAGCCGCCTGCTTTACAACGCCGATGGCGAGCCTAGCCATATCGAAGCCACCATGATGGATGTGACCGAGCTCAATAGCGCCAGAGAAGCCGCCGAAGCCGCCACGCGCGCTAAAAGCGCCTTTTTAGCCAATATGTCGCATGAAATTCGCACACCTATGAACGCGATTCATGGTATTGCACACTTGCTTAAACATACCGAGCTTAATGAAAAACAGCAGGATTACTTACTTAAGCTGACCCAATCTACAAACACACTGATTGCCTTGATTGACGATATTCTCGATTTTTCTAAAATTGAAGCGGATCGCCTAGAGCTAGAAAATGAAGTCTTTTCTTGCCGCCATACCATGGATCAAGTGATGTCACTTTTACAATTTAGAGCGGAAGAAAAAGGGCTACTGCTTAAGCTCACTGTGCCTGCGCAATTATCAGAATGGCGCCAAGGTGATGCCTTGCGTTTAACACAGGTATTGATCAATTTACTCGGCAATGCCATCAAATTTACCCAGCAAGGCGAAGTACATTTGGAGCTTCGTAGCCATAATACACAGCTCACTTTTGCCGTTAGAGATCAGGGGATAGGTATGACTGCAGAGCAAATCAAGCGCCTATTTCAACCCTTTAGCCAAGCAGACACCTCCACTACTCGCCGCTTTGGCGGCACGGGACTTGGATTATCCATTAGTAAAAAACTAGTGGCCCTCATGGGGGGCGACATTACGGTAAAGAGCCAGCTTGGAATAGGCAGCCAATTTAGTTTCACCCTAGACTTACCCATCGCCCCTGACGTACATCACGAATCCGCCACCCTAGGTGTCTCTGAGCAAGACATCACATTTGAAGGCAAACATGTGCTGGTGGTCGACGATGTCGCCATCAACCGCTTAGTAGCCCGTGAGCTGCTATCGCTAGCTAAAATAACCTGTGATGAAGCCAATAACGGTGAAGAAGCTCTGAATAAACTACTTAGCCGCCACTATGATTTAGTGCTGATGGATTTACAAATGCCAATTTTGGATGGCCTAGAAGCCACTCGGCAAATGCGCGCCAGAGGCGACACCACCCCCGTGATTGCACTGACGGCCGACGCGCTGGAATCGCATAAAAAAACCTGTATAGAAGTCGGCATGAACGATCACCTCGCCAAGCCCATCATCCCCTTGCAGCTGCATACCCTACTCAAAAAATGGCTGATAGACCAAGTTTAAACAGCTGCATCAGCAAGGCTTTTAATCTAATCTGCCGACTAATGCGCGCATCGCTCTGGTAAGCTGCGAATCGCATCGGCATTGGATGGCGAAAACACCATTTCGGCAGCTTGTGACCAACTCACCCATTTAAAGCGCCGGTGCTCACCAGGGGCAAGAGTAATATCCAGTGTGGATGGCACTTCTAGGCTAAATACATGCTCGGTATTATGGCTTGTGCCTGGTGCATAGCGATGACGCCATATTTCAAAAATCTCGAAATCGTGACTTTGCTGCCAATCGCGTAATTTATATAACCGTGTATCTAGCCCTGTTTCTTCAAAGACCTCGCGCCGCGCCGTTTGCTCCAATAACTCATCCGCTTCTCGACTCCCAGTAACAGACTGCCAAGCCTCATTAAAATCAGTTCGTTCTAAGAGCAATACCTGTAGATCAGGGGTGTGAATCACAATCAGCGCAGACACAGCTTGTTTATAAGGGGGAGCAGCAGAAAATGGAGTGGTCATAAGGGGCTTGCAAAGGAAGATGGGCCAAGTGCAAAGCTTAAACCATGCGCATGCTGACTCACAACTTTAGCGATAAAAAATACTCAGACTAGTGGACTTAAACAGAGGGAAAAACCAAAAAACATCGCTAAATTCAGCAGCTGTTTTCACTATAAAACAACGGGTTCCCCATGATTTTTGTAATTCAAGATTTAGATTTTAGTGTGCATAAACGTAGTTAGTAAATACTATCCCCTAGGATACACGTGCGTTATAACCCGCTTGCACGCTACAATCGCCTCCCCTCTCGACTTTGAGCCGCCATGTTTGATGCCTACGCCCTACGTGCCCAGTTTCCTTTACTGGCGCGTGCACCAGAGCTGATTTACCTCGACAATGCGGCCACCACTCAAAAACCGCTACTCGTCTTGGATGCTGAGCGTCATTTCTATGAAACTGCCAATGCCAATGTGCACCGTGGCTCGCACCGGCTGGCCGTTGCTGCCACCGATGCCTTTGAAAATGCCAGGAGCAGCGTAGCGCGTTTTATTAATGCCCGCTCCAGCGATGAAATCGTTTTCACCCGCGGGGCCACTGAGGCGATCAATTTAGTGGCGCAGAGCTGGGGTGCGGCCAATTTACAAGCAGGCGATGAGATTTTACTCAGCACCTTAGAGCACCACGCCAATATTGTGCCGTGGCAAATGTTAGCCGCACGCTGCGGTGCCATCATCAAGCCGATTCAGTTACTGAGCGACGGCGGCTTAGATCTTGAACATTTTCATGCCCTACTCTCAAATAGAACCAAGCTAGTTGGCCTTACGCATATTTCTAATGCCATCGGCAGCGAGCTGCCCATTGCTGAACTCATTAACAGCGCACATCAATATGGTGCCAAGGTATTGATTGATGGCGCACAAGCAGTGGCGCATAAGATCATCGACGTGCAAGCGCTAAACGCCGATTTTTATGTGTTTTCTAGCCATAAAGTTTACGGCCCAACGGGCATCGGGGCTTTATGGGCTTGTAGCGAAATCTTAAGTAACATGCCGCCTTGGCAGGGTGGTGGCGAGATGATAGAGCGTGTTTCGTTTGCCCAAACCAGCTATGCAGAAGCCCCTGCCCGTTTTGAAGCAGGCACACCCGCCATTGCCCAAACCGTTGGTTTTGCCGCTGCGCTAGATTGGCTACAAGGCCAAGACCGCGCCGCCATTGCCCAGCACGAGCACGCATTACGGCTGCAATTAGAACAGGGTCTCAGCCAAATTGAGGGCTTACGCCTTATTGGTAACGCCCTACAAAAAGGGCCTGTTGTATCGATGGCTTTTACCCACGCTCATCCTTATGACGTCGCCCAGTTTTTAGATGCCCGCGACATTGCCGTAAGGGTAGGCAATCACTGTGCCCAGCCTTTACTGGCTAGCCTTGGCTTATCTGGCACCTTACGCGCCTCTTTTGCTGCGTATAACACCCACAGCGATATCGAAGCCCTACTTGTGGGCCTGAGCGAAACATTGGAACTATTAGCATGAATAAAGCAGAAATAGAGCGCAAACTAGCCAGTGCGCACGGCTGGGAGGGCAAAAACCGCCTGCTCGTGCAATTGGCCCGTGATTTACCGCCCTTGCCCACCAGCGAGCTTAACGATGCCAACCGCATCGTAGGCTGTGAAAGCACGGCTTGGCTTACTATCGCTTGGCAAGAAGAGCAGATACAGCTTGCTGCAGATAGTGAATCACGCATCGTTAAAGGCTTGCTAGTCTTACTTATCACCGCCTATCAAGGAAAAACGCGCGCAGAAATTCAAGCTTTTGATTGCGAGGCATGGCTAATATCGCTAGGCCTTACTCGCTTTTTATCTGCATCGCGGGGTAATGGGGTAAAAGCCATTATTGGCAAAATTCACAATGCAATTGGCGAAGCTCAGCATTGACTGGGATCGTCAGTTTCGTAATGCTATTAAACTCATAAACAAGGATGGATTAATGAAAAACCTACGTAAGTTATTTGCTGCTTTTGTTACCGCTAGCCTGATTGCTGCCCCTGCACTTGCCGAACGCCCACTGACAGTTGGCACCGATGCCACCTTTGCCCCCTTCGAAATTTTAAACAAAAAACAAGAAGTCGAAGGTTTTGACGCAGATTTAATTCACGCGATTGCGGCTAAAGCGGGCCTGCCTATTAAAGTGATCAATACCCCTTGGGAAGGCCTGTTTGCTGGCTTAAACAATGGTGAGCGCGATATCGTTATTGCCGCTGTAACCATTACCCCAGAACGCCAAAAATCAATGGACTTCACTGCGCCATACTTTGAAGCCAAGCAATTAATCGTTGTTTCTGCCAAAAGCCCTGTGGCTAAATTAACCGACCTTAAAACCAAGAAAATGGCCGTACAAAACGGCACAACGGGTGATATCGTCGCGCAAAAGCATTTCGGCAAAGGCAATACCAATATTCGTCGCTTTGAAACTATCGTCTTGGCATTGCAAGAATTAAAAGCCGGTGGTGTTGATGCTGTGATTGGTGACAATAGTGTGGTTAAAAACTATCTAATCAATAATCCAAATTCAGGCTTTAAGCTGATTGACGACACCAGCTTTGATAAAGAGTTTTATGGTATTGCAGTTAAGAAAGGCAATACAGCACTGCTCGCCAAATTAAACAAAGGCTTGGCTGATGTTAAAGCCGATGGCTCTTATCAAAAAATTTACAGCAAATATTTCGGCAAATAAGATCTACTTGATGTAAAAAAATCGCCTCTCTTGAGGCGATTTTTTTGTGCTAAAAACACCTAACCCGCAAAAAAAAGCCCCACCGGCGGTGAACTGCACCCCAAAAGTTGGACACCCGTCCATTTTTGGGGTGTTTTTATGTCCAAGTACACAATGCAATTCAAACTTACTGCCGTTCAGCAATATTTAACGGGCGAAGCAGGTATTAAAACGATCACCAACCAACATG
>NZ_JANXSO010000074.1 GCF_025352645.1 Iodobacter sp.
CAATGCCGAGTAAACACGCGGGGTGCACCCCAATCCTATCAACTTAAGCAATCCGCGATTCGTAGGGCGGGTGTAACCCGCGAGTCATACTGAAAAAAACGCGGGTTGCACCCGCCCTACGATGTTTCAATGCTTGCAATAAATAGATCTAAGTTGATCGCTTGAGGTTTAACGATCAACAATGTCCTTAAGTTGATGCTCCATCCGCCCTAGACTATTGATGATGCGTTTGACCAAGAGACATCATCAGAACATTTAATCTTTGCCAATGCGTGTACTCAGCGCCAAGAATAGCCATGCCCCATGCGGCATCCATTGCTCTGTCCAGCGCCAGCTATTTGCCATTGTGGCGATCTCTGATTTTTTAAAATCAATATCATTTTCATCATCCAAACCACTGGTAATGCCATTACATACGCCGCCTGGCGCGTTATAAAAGCCCACTTCGTAGCGTGGATTATTGCGCCCCCAGCCCTGCAACATGCAGGTATCAAATGGGTTTGCCCCCAAGATCCAATCTAGACAAGCTTGCTCGTACTTCGCCAATTGTGTGACTAGGGGCGCTTCTGTAGTAAAGACACGCTGCGCCCTTGCAGCAGCCGCCGCAATCGAGCCTAAACGGGCATTCTCACCCTGCCACCAATAACCCGTACCATTATCATGTGGAATAAAAAATTGCGCTTGACCAATATTCCCTTGTTTTACAAATTGCCGTGGATAGCCAAAAGGGTTATTTACGCTATTAAAGGTTATGGCGAACTCAAACTGGTAGGCCAAACGTAGTGTTTCTCTGATGCGCCCAGCCAAGGGTGAGGCGGGAACCACTTCGATAAAACGCATCAAGGCGATATAGGGCAGACCCGCTTCGGCGGCATGGAAGTAGCTACGCTCGCCATGGGCATCGGCGGTAAACCACCCCTCCGCCGTTTGTCGCTCCAACAGATTTAAAACTCGCCGTGCAGCTGCGTCTGCATAGCAAGCACTGCCGCTCACTGCCAGTAGCTCGCAAGCAGCGAGCAAGGCGCAGTAATCGTCAATAATGTTTTCTGTATTGTCACTTAAGTATTCAAGATTGTGCTGCTCAAGATGGCTAAAGCCCAACTCGGCCGCCTGTAGATATTGCTCACGAGTAAATTCACCGTCGCGGCGCAGTGTGGAGGCCCGCGCCAGCGCCGCAATCGCCATGCCGCCACCTTGGCGAAACGCCGCCTGATAGCTATCAAACTTTTCGCCTTTTTGCGTTTTATACTCACAAATATCACGGCGGTTTTCGTCTTTAGACCACTGATCAAACACCGTCATATAGAAGTAGCCAGCGGTATCTTGCATACGCAGTAGATAATCTGCGCCGTGCAGCGCTTCATCGGCAATTCTTTCATTAAACCATTTGGATTGCGGCGACAATTGCGCGTGGCCATCAATCAGATTCCACACTACTTGCGGCGTTTGCTGTGGATTCATAAAATTAGCGTAAGACAAATGGCTTAAATACTTAGAGCAGTCTCCCGATGCGTCATACCAGCCACCATGCACATCACGGCGCTCTTCGCTACCCCACTTTGGGCGGCTTTTATCGGCCTGCTCATACAGCCCCGTACAACGCTGGCCTTTGATGTAATGCACAATATCAGACAGAATTTGCTCAGAAAAAACCCGCTTTGCTACAGCAAAAGTGGCAGACACCAAGGGCGGGCTGATCTCATCCAGCAGCAAAAAATACTCACCCTCAACGGCCAGCGCAGAGAAATCGGCCACCCAATAATGCCAAGTTCCTGCTCCCCAGTTATCCACCCCACCGCTTTTTTGTAATTCTCCAGCAAAAGCCAGCTCGCGCGATGCGGCGTGGTAGATGCTAAAACGGCGAGCTATTAAATCTGCAGGCGCATCAATAATGGCTTTTTTCTGCCCTGCCAATTCAAAACCAAGGTGATTTAAAAGTATTTTCATTTCTTATAGGCTCCCTTTTAGCGCTGAAACAGAATTGGAATTTAGCCAGTTGCGTACTGCCCCTAGCATCCCCGCATGATTGCCCGCCGAGGCTAATTCAATTTGCGTCATAGACTGAAAATCTGGCAGTAGCTGCTGCGATACCGCTGCCCTAATATCTTGCAAAAATGGTGCGCCACGGCCAGCAATTCCACCACCTAAAATAATCTTTTCTGGATTAAAGGCATAAATTAAATTGGCGATGCCGGTGGCTAATAGCGCCAGCCAATCTGCCACCACCGCTTGCATCACCACATCCCCCGCGTCCACACGGGCAAACACCGCTTTTCCATCTAAGCCCAGCTCGCCGCTTGCGGCCACTGCCCGCCGTACCAAGCCCGACATCGAAGCTTGCGACTCCCAAACCTGCCCGCCGATATTCATATAGCCCCACTCGCCTGCGGCAGCGCGATGCCCACGATGTAAATGCCCTCCTAGTACAATGCCGCCACCAATACCCGTGCCAATCGCTAAAGCTAAATAATCTTGCACACCTTGCGCCGCCCCCGTCCAGCCTTCGGCCAAGGCCACACAATTCACATCATTTTCTGCCGTAACGGGCAGGCCAAACTCGGCTTCAAACACGGGGATCAGCGAAATACCTGGGTACTGAGGTACGGCTTCCGCAGCGCCTAAAACGGTGCCTCGCTTTGGCTCAATCAGGCCAAGGCTACTGATAGCAATGCCACAGGGTTGATATTGCGCCACCAAAGGGCGCGCCAATTCAATCAACCGCACCAACAAGGCGGGGCCACCGTCACTAGCGCAGGTATTTTGACTATGCGCGGCGATCACTTCGCCGGTATTACTCACTACGCCGTACTTTATTTGCGTGCCGCCTATATCAAAGGCTAAGAGCTGGGGCATAACATTGTTCCATCAACGAATTAATTAACTAAATCTTTATTTCCCAATTAATTGCAGTTTTACCCCGTGCAATTAAATATTGATTGGCGGCCGAGAAATGTCCATTACCAATAAAACCACGATACACCGAGAGCGGCGATGGGTGGGCCGAGCATAAAATGCAATGCTGGCTACTATCAATCAGTGCTTGTTTTTTTTGTGCGTAAGCGCCCCATAGCATAAATACCAAATGCGGGTAGCGCTCGGCCAGCGATTTGATCAAAACATCACTTAATCCTTCCCAGCCCTGCTTAGCGTGCGATGCGGCGCGATCCGCCTCCACCGTTAACACGCAGTTCAATAACAAAACCCCCTGCTGCGCCCAGCTTTCTAGATTGCCATGCTGTGGTGGGCTATGCCCCAAATCTCGGGCAATTTCTTTAAAAATATTAACTAAAGATGGCGGCGTTTTCACACCTATTGGCACCGAAAAGCTTAATCCGTGCGCCTCGCCAGCACCGTGATAAGGATCTTGCCCTAGGATCACCACTTTAACGTTTTCAGGCGCAACACTATTAAGTGCCGCAAACCAAAGGGGCTGTGGCGGGTAGATAGTTTTACCGGCAGCAAGCTCCGCCGCTAAAAACGCATTGAGCTGCTGCCATTTTGCACTGGCCAATACCTCGCCCGCTAAGGCTTGCCACGCTTCAGGCAAGCGCATCATGCCGCGGCTCCACGCTCGGCATGCACGATGCGGCGATGGTTTCTAAATACGGTGCGCTCAAACCAATCGCGTAAGGCTTCTTCTTTTAACTGCAAGCGAGCAGTGATGGTATAGCCTTGCCCACTCACTACACATGAAATAATTTCGGCAGGCAATTGCAAGGAAAAAGGCAGTATATGCGAAAGACTTAGCGTCAGCGCGCCATGAGCGCCCACCGGCAAAGCCGTAGCATCTAACCAAGAGATCGTTTCTAAACTAATAACGGCCTCTTTGGCTATAGGTAAATCTTGGCTTAGGTGCTTGGCAGTCCAAAGCAGCATCAAATCCAGCTTGGCATGCAAAGCCTCTTGGGCGTGATTGCGCTCATCGCTACTGGCTTCAAACTCAGCCAATACCGCCAGATAGCGCGTGGCTTCAAATGCGCTTTGCTGCAAAGTGGCATGCCAAGCAATCGGCAGGTGAGCAAAAAAATGTACGCCATCAGGAATAGGAAGCTGATTCATAAGATTTGAACCCAAATGTTGTTTTACAAATTATAACGCGGCAACCTTGCCATTTTGCTAGCAAATTTGCATCAAACGTCAACAGTTTCTTGCAAAAAGGCCTATAAAAACATGAGTAATATTGACTTGGGCCTGATGTCATGCGCTACTTTGCACTGTTCTTGTGTTTAATGTTTGCTTTAGCTCGCGGCAATGAGCCTAGCCACGCGGCGGCCCCAAGCAAGGTGGAGAGTAAGCCTAGTCATGAGCCACCGGCTAGCCATGAAGCAGCAACTAAAGACGTGCCCAAGGCCAGTCATGACGCACCCGCCAAAGCCGCGCCAAAGCCCAGTACTGCAGAGCCACCCGTCAGCGAAATACTCACCCCCCCTATACATGCCGCGCCCCCACTGGGCAAGCATGGCATCCCCAATCCAAGCGTGAGCCATGCCCCTAAAAAACGACCAAGCCACGCCCCAGCGCATGGTACGGCCCATGCACCATCAGGGCATGCCGCCCCTCATGAGGGCGGGCACTGGGCTTATGAAGGCAATACAGGACCAGAAAACTGGGGGGGGATGAGTCCTTCATTTGCTTTATGTAGAGAGGGCCGTGAGCAATCACCCATTAATATTACAACCAGCTACGCGCAAGAAATGGAGAAGATAAAATTTAACTACGGCATGACTAAGATTACCGTGGTTAACAATGGGCACACAATCCAGCTAAATATTGACCCAGGCAGCTTTATTGAGGCGCTAGGCGCTAAATACCAGCTCTTGCAGTTCCATTTCCACACCCCAAGTGAAGAAGCCATTGGCGGCATCCGCTACCCTATGGTGGCCCACTTGGTACACAAAAGTGACGATGGCAAGCTGGCCGTAGTCGCCGCGCTCATTCAGCAAGGCGCGCAAGACAATCCTTTAATAGAAGCGCTATGGGACAAAATGCCAAGCGAGCATAATGAGACCCGCACCTTTGACAAGCTCACTTATAGCCCCGCCGCTCTACTCCCCCTTGATCAATCTTTTTATACTTTTATGGGCTCACTCACCACGCCGCCTTGCTCTGAAGGCGTGCGCTGGCTGGTGATGAAAAACCCTTTAAGTATTTCTGCCCGCCAAATTGCTCGTTTTAGAAAAGAATTCCCCATGAACGCCCGACCAATTCAAGCGATTAACGCTCGAAATGTGATGGAGGGGATGTAGTTACATCACAAATCATTGGCCACGAAACACACAAGAAATTACCTGATTATGAACAAGAGCCACAGTGCTGCCACTTAAACCAAGGCAGCTAGATATTTATTTTTCGTGTACTCAAGACTATTAAGCGCAACTCAGGCTCACTTGCCTTTGCCGCTCGTAGCAAAGGATCGCCGCAGCGGCGGCCACATTCAGCGATTCAATCTGCCCACCCATAGGAATCGTCAAGCGCAAATGAGCTGCGGCTTGCATCGCTGCAGAAACCCCAGCGCCTTCTGAGCCAAGAACCAAGGCTAAATTTTGCGCAAGATTAACGGTGTAAGGCGGCACGGCCTGCTCTAGCACCGTTACCGCTACCGCGCCGTTAAAACCAGCAGCAAAAGCAGGCAAAGCCATATGCTCAAGCATATCTAAAACAAAATGCGCCCCCATGCCTGCACGCAATACTTTAGGTGACCAAATATCTGCACACTCATCGGCAAGCAACACTTGATCCACACCAAATGCCGCAGCGGTACGCAAGATGGTTCCTACATTACCAGGATCTTGCACGCCATCCAGCAGTAGGCAAAAGCCGTCTTTCCTTACGGCCTTTGCTGCGGGAATGGCGTACAGCCCCATAATGCCAGTGGTGCTGGGTAAATCGCTTAATTCGGCAAACAAAGCCTCATCCAAGACGATTTGCGGCACAGTAAACCGCAGCAATAAGGATTGCACTTCGGAGTTTTCTAAGGCGGCGGGGGTTAAAATAATTTTTTCAAGCAAGCCACCTACATCAGCCAATGCCAATAATAAATGTGTGCCATCTAACAGAGTTTGCCCTGTTTTACGCCGCTCTTTACGGCTAGTTGCCAGCTTTAAAAGCGTTTTAAAAAAGGGATTCTGACGGGAAGAAATAAGCAGCATAGATAACCTAAGATATTACACACAACGACAATTTATCCACGAAAAACACTAAATACACGAAAAAAATGCAATGCGCATGGTCTCTGCTCGAACAACTTTTCATTTTTCATCGGGATAACAAGATTTATTGATCGTATAAGTGGTTTATTTTAATCATTTATTGTTAGGGAAAAACTCAGAATGCAACTAATGCGATATCTATTAGTGATTTTGGGCATTTCGTGGATTACGTTTTTTTTAACCTTGCTGCGTAAGATCCGCAAACCAAGACAAAATCATCTTGACTGGGCAGGATGATGGGATAAAGCACGGCTAGTCAGTAAGCCAATTTGCTTAAAATGCTGGTAATGTGTTTCAGTGAGGCTATCGCCCCCCTGTCTATCGGCATAGATAATCCCTACTGCCTTGTCACCAACAAAAATAGACATGGCGCAAAAATCATTATGCCCAACTTGCTTTCGAAAGCCGACGGGCAGCATTGGTTCTAGCGAAGCGGCGTTGCTGGGATTAAACCAAATACTCTGCTGCTTAAGCATGAGCCGCGTCAGCAAATGCGGCTCATCCAACTTAATATGCAGCTGGCGAGCAGGGTCTGCCGCATCTAGGCCATGGGCAAAGCGCGCTTTAATTGCATTTTCGCCCGCCACCAGCAACGCAAATAAAATCCGCTGCATACCCAGCCCTTCAGCAAGCGCACGTACCGCTAAAGTCATAATTTGATTGGCCGGAGCACCTTGAGCGCCCGCCAAATGTAAGGCCTGCATTCGCTCCGCAAGAATATCTTTTTCAACTTTTATCTCAGCAACAGCGGCCACCGCTGGGGTCGGTGCAACAGGCAAAGGCCACTCACCAGGCAACATCGGCAACCAGCGTGCAGCAGGCCAGCCTTGTTTTTGTGGCTCATTCCTTGCGTAAAACAGCATCAAGCGATTAGTACGCTGCCAAACATCATCCACGCTGGTATTTAACACTTCAGCCATCTGCTGTAACAGTTTCGCAACCTCCGGCTGCCACCAGCCACGATCAAGCATAGTGGCCAAGCGTAAAGTGGCGTGCTGTAGCAATTGCCGAGGCAAAGCGTCCGCTTCTGGTTCTGCCAGTAAAACACTTAAGGCATGGGGCAAAGACCAAGCCGCGAACAAAGCATGGGCGTGATCTCGCCCATGCGGAGCCGTTGCATCCGTATCGTGCGCTAAAAGCTCCAGCAACTCGGGTATGCGACTTAGTAAGGCAGAGATAAAAATTTCATCTAAGTGTGCGTCATAGCGCTCCCCAGCAAATTCACGCGCCATTTTTGCCATAAAGCGGCTATCGCCAATCAGCTTATGGATTCGAGCAATGCTGCGCGGGTGGCCTTGTAATACCTCCTCCAAAATAGGCATTTTTATAAAATGCTCAATAAATGGCGCAACGCCCATCAGCATCACAATGCCATTAATGGTGGTGATATCCGCAGACAAGCTGTTTTTTTGCCGCTGATTTATGTAACGTAATGCTTGCGCAGTCAGTAAAGGATCTTTTAAAACAATATCAGCCAAATCTGAGGGGTGGAGCCGATCTGCACGCCGCAAGGCCACCAGCAATTGCTCTTTACTGGATTGCAAAATAGGCAAGCCGCGACGTGCCCAATAGGCAAGCCATGCAACATTACTTTTTGCTGCGGTTTGAGCTAGATTTTC
Organism: Iodobacter sp.; assembly: GCF_025352645.1. Taxonomy (GTDB): domain Bacteria; phylum Pseudomonadota; class Gammaproteobacteria; order Burkholderiales; family Chitinibacteraceae; genus Iodobacter. The sequence goes on from NZ_JANXSO010000074.1 coordinate 7,829, forward strand.
CATACTAAAAGTCGGCTGCCTTTCCAGTCTCCAATATTACAGACGCGCTCTGGAGGCACATTGGGAATATCAAAGCTATTGCTAATTAATAGGCTACCGGGGCGCATTTCTTTTTGCGCTTTTTCCCATAGCAAGCCCATTGGCTCGGGAGATAAATAAGCATAAACCACATCGTACTCTGCCAAATCGGCAGCAAAGGCATCGCCATGTTGCCAGCCCGCGGGGCTATTGGCTAAACGAATTCGGCCAAGCAGCCAAGGCAGCCAAGCAAATTCAATCCCATCCGCCTGTACATCCGGCCTATAGCGCACAAACCAAGCTAACACAGTGCCAGTACCCGCACCAATATCCAGCAAACGTGCGCCTTGCGGCACTTGTTTGGCCAATTGTTCTAAAGATTGGGTGTTACTCAAGTACAGCGGTACACGATTGCGTAATACGCCGCCAAAGATCATCCAGCACAATAAAAATGCTGCCAAATACCAACGCGGATCAATGGATAGGCTGATCGCCAACAAGAGCAAAAAAGGAAATGCCAAATGAATCAGACACCACCATTTTCTATCGTGCCAACGTGTTGCGGCAAGCGCAGAAAAAACGCCTGCAAAAAGTGCCCAATATAAGGCGGGCCAGCGTAAAATAAATACACATCCAGATGCGGCTAATATTGCACCTAATTGAATCAGCGCAAAACGAGCGGCTTGTGTCATTTAGTCGGCTTTGGAATGGTCGCCGTATTTTCGACTTTCTCTTCTTGCCCTTTGCCTGCCTGCTCACGAATATTGCTTTCTGCATCGTGATTCAAAACCACGATACTGATTCGGCGGTTAATTGGATTATAGATATTGCCTGTATCTAACGGCACAACATCGCCAAAACCATTGACGCGCAATATTTTTTTATCTGGCAGCCCCCCAGCCACTAGTTCACGGCGCGACGAATTGGCGCGATCAGCAGATAGCTCCCAATTGCTATAGCCATTATCGCCGCCGGCAAATTTAGATGAATCGGTATGCCCAGATAAAGACACCGAATTAGGCACTTCATTTAAAAACTGGGCAATTTCTTGCAACATGCCACGGCTAAAGGACTCTAGCTCTGAGCTACCCGATTTAAACATGGGGCGATTTTGCTCATCCACAATTTGAATTCTTAAGCCTTCCGACACCATATCCATCTTTAATTGATCTTTAAACTTAGCCAAAGCAGAGTTTTCTTTGACTTTGCTGTCAATCAAAGCTTCAATTTTTTGTTTTAATTCAGAGAGGCGTTTTTTATCTTTGGTGGCTTCAGTAATCACATCGCCTTTCTTAACTTGCCCCGCTTGCTGGGTAAGATCATTGCCACCCCCTTTAATCAAAGACGTAGCATCCCCTGCACCATCGCCCCCCGACATCGAGACTTTCAGCGGGTTGGCAAAGTAGCTGGTAATCCCTTTCATCGTTCCTTTGGATACCGAACCTAGCAACCACATCAACAAGAAGAACGCCATCATTGCCGTTACAAAATCGGCATAGGCAATTTTCCAAGCGCCACCATGATGACCATGGCCACCTTTTTTGATGCGCTTTACGATTATGGGGCGTTGTGAATCATCGCTCATTTTGCACTCAACCTATCTGTGATTACTTACCCTTAGCATTCTTAACATGCTCTTCCAATTCTTTAAAACTAGGCCGCTCGTGAATGCTTAACGCTTTACGGCCAAATTCAACCGCAACTTGCGGCGCATAACCATTCAAACTTGCCAGCAAAGTCACTTTTACCGCCTGAAATGCAATACTCGTCGCCAGGCCCTGCTTCTCGAGTACGGTTGCCAATGGGCCAAAAAAGCCATACGCCAGCCAAATCCCCATAAAGGTTCCCACCAAGGCGGCCCCAATCAATTCACCCAGAGCAGGAGGAGGCAGGTGTAAGGAGCCCATCACGTGAACCACCCCCATAACCGCAGCCACAATCCCGAACGCAGGCAAACCATCGGCAAGCTTGGTTACCGCATCTACGGCCACATGCGCATCAGCGTGGTGCGCTTCTAGCTCTACATCCATTAAGTTTTCAATTTCCATTGAATTAAGATTACCCCCCACCATTAAGCGCAGGTAATCACATAGAAATTCGGTTAAATGGTGATCGTGTGAAACGGAAGCATATTTGGAAATAATCGGGCTGGAATGCGGATCTTCAATATCGGTTTCGATCGACATTAAACCTTCTTTACGCACTTTTGAGAGAATCTCAAACATCATGGCAAAGAGATCCATATAAAACGGCTTGTTATATGGTGAGCTTTTAAACATAAGGGGCAAAGCCGCAATCGTGGACTTCATCCCCTTTGCGCCTTGCGCTGCAATCATTGCGCCAATCGCACCGCCGAAAATAATAATCAATTCGGAGGGTTGCCAGAATGTCCCCAAGTGCCCGCCGTGTGCTGCGTAAGCGCCCAGAATACAAACACACATGAAAATATAGCCAATAATGACGAACATGCGTCAGCTTCCCTGTGATGACTTAATAAAATAACTTACTTAAGATGCATATTAGAAGATTGATTAGTGCGCTACAACCAATCAGATGGATTAAAACGAAATGAATGAAACTTTAATCTATTTTTACCAAAGTGCAACTTGTGCGCTGGCCTTTATAACCGGACCAAAGCTTTTTCTATGCACGGGGCAAGGGCCAAGGCGTTTTAGAGCCTCTAAATGCTGGGCGGTGGGGTAACCCTTGTGCTGGGCAAAGCCATAACCGGGATATAAAGCTTCAAGGGATTCGATCTCTCGATCACGGCTCACTTTGGCTAAAATTGAAGCCGCAGAGATACACGCCTCCAGCGCGTCCCCTCCCACAATAGCCCGCCCTGCCACGGTTAAGCCCTTAGGCACTCGATTGCCATCAATTAAAGCCTCAGCAGGCACAACAGCAAGACCAGCAACGGCGCGCTGCATGGCTAGCATAGAGGCATGCAGAATGTTTAATTCATCGATTTCTTCGATTGAGGCCTGCGCCACCGACCATGCAATCGCACAAGATTTAATGGCATCAAACAACACATCGCGGCGCTTAGCGCTCAATTTTTTAGAGTCATTTAAACCTGGCAAGTCATAGTGTTGCGGCAAAATAACCGCTGCCGCATACACCGCTCCCGCCAAAGGGCCTCGTCCTGCTTCATCCACACCACAAATCAACTTCAAACTTTCACCCCTAATACAGCGCAAACCGCATCGGCAGCCCGCTCGGCGGCATCACAACGCAGGCTATGGTGCAAATCGGCAAAACGGGTACTTAATGCATTAGATAAACGCTTATCATCAAACAAATTAGCCATAGCTTGCGCCAAATTGTCAGAAGTTGCATCGTCTTGTAATAGCTCAGGCACAATAAACTGCCCTGCCAATACATTAGGCAAACTAACATAAGGCAGGCGTAATTTTCTTTTAACCATGCGATAGGTTAATGGCGATAGGCGATAAGTCACCACCATCGGGCGTCTTGCCAGCATCGCCTCTAAGGTTGCGGTGCCAGATGCTAGTAAAATCACATCCGCCGCCTGCATAGCCTCATGCGCATGACCAAACATCAAACGAAACGGCAGCTCTTGCGCTCCTTGCTTCCAGATTTCTCTTTCAAACAATAAGCGGGTTTCGCGCGTCACAAATGGCACTAAAAACAGCGCATTTGGATAGCGTTCAAGAAGTTTTTTTGCGGTTTCAACAAAAAGCGTGGCCAGCATTTCTACTTCGCTTTGTCGACTACCTGGCAACAAAGTAAATACAGCCCGCTGATCGGGGATTTCTAATGCTTCACGCACAGCAAGCTGATTAGGTTCCGCTGGAAAAATCTCAGCCAGCGGATGCCCAACGTAGCTGGCAGGAATACGCGCATCCCGGTAAATTTGCTCTTCAAAGGGAAATAACAGCAACATGTGCGAAACGCATTGGCCAATTTTTTTTAGCCGTTCAGAACGCCAAGCCCAAACAGATGGGCCAACATAATGAATAGTCGGCACGCCTGCTTGTTTTAGTGCTTTTTCTAAAGAAAAATTAAAATCAGGTGCGTCAATGCCAATAAATAAATCTGGCTTATTCGCGAGCAATTGTTTTTTTAATTGCCGCCGAATTCGAAGTAACTCTGGCAAATGCCGAATCACTTCTAAATAGCCACGCACCGCCAGTTTTTCCATTGGCACAACCGTGGCACAACCTGCACTTTGCATTTTAGGGCCGGCAATACCAAAGAATTCAGCGTGAGGTAGGCGTTTTTTAAGTGCCAAAATAAGCTGGCTGCCTAATAAATCGCCCGAGGCTTCTCCGGCCACCACCGCAATGCGCGGGCGGCCTTGAATATGGGATAGCTGCATATTAACGGATAATTCCGCGCGTAGATGCTGCAAAGAAATCGACAAAGGGCTGTAGCTCGGGTTGAGTCAAGCACTGCTCCTCAAGCATTTGACGTGCATCTACAAAAGGAATGCTTTTGCGATACAGCGTTTTATAGGCACGTTTAATATTAGTAATTTGTTCACTAGTAAAACCGCGGCGCTTTAATCCTTCGCTATTAATGCCATTAGGCACGGCGCGATTACCCGCAGCCAATACAAATGGCGGCACATCTTGCGCCACTGCCGCAGTAAAGGCAGTCATTGCATGCGGCGCAATTTTGCAGAATTGATGCACGGTGGTAAAACCACCCAAAATCACCCAATCACCGATATCCACATGGCCCGCTAAGGTTGTGTTATTGGCAAAAATGGTGTGATTGCCAATTTTGCAATCATGCGCAATATGCACATAGGCCATAATCCAATTGTCATTACCAATTTGAGTGACGCCCTCATCCTGAGCCGTACCCGTTGAAATAGTGACACTTTGAAAAATAGTATTGCCATCGCCAATAAGCAGCTTGGTAGGCTCACCCGCATATTTTTTATCTTGAGGATCACAGCCGATACTCGCAAAAGAATAGATGCGGTTATTGCTACCAATGCGGGTATGCCCACTAATCACGACATGCGCTTCTAAGCGCGTACCTGCGCCAATAGAAACGTGCTCGCCAATCACGCAATATGGGCCGATCTCTACATTATCTGCCAGCGTTGCGCCGTCATGAATAATGGCGGAAGGATGAATTTTAGACATTTAATTATTCTGCCAATTAGCGCTTAACATCGCGCTGAGCACACATCAAATCGGCCTCAGCAGCCAGCTCGTCACCAACAAAGGCTTGCGCTTTGTATTTCCAAATGCCGCGTTTATTGGCGGTGATTTGTACGCATAAAGTCAATTGATCACCTGGCACCACTTGACGCTTAAAACGCGCATTATCAATGCCCGCAAAGAAATACAGCGAATCTTCTGAAGGAGGCACCTCTAAACTTTTATACGATAAGACGCCCGCGGCTTGTGCCAGCGCTTCCATAATCAACACACCAGGCATAACCGGATATTTTGGAAAATGGCCCTGAAAAAATGGCTCATTAATGCTGACGTTTTTAATTGCTTTAATAGATACGCCCAGCTCCATTTCTACTACGCGATCAATTAATAAAAACGGATAGCGATGCGGTAAGCATTTAGCAATTTCTAAAACATCCATAATTTGATTCATTACTCTGATTCTCCAACCGGCAACTGAGTGTGCCGTAGTTCTTTTTCAAGTTGCTTAATACGTTTAGCTAAATCGTCTAAATGCCGCAAATGTGCAGCATTATGTCGCCATTCATCGTGAGTTTGCATCGGGTAGGAGCCAGAATACACACCTGGTTCACGAATTGTTTTAGCCACCAAAGTGCCACCCAATACGGTGGTGCCATCGCAGATTTCTAAATGACCTGAAATCATCACCGCGCCGCCAATTTGGCAACGTGCGCCGATTTTAGTTGAGCCTGCAATCCCTACGCACGCGGCCATTGCGGTGTGTTCGCCAATTTCAACGTTATGGGCAACTTGGATCAGGTTATCAATTCGTGCGCCATTGCCAATCACAGTATCACTAAGCGCGCCACGATCTACCGTAGTGCAAGAGCCGATTTCCACGTCATTGCCAATCAACACGCGGCCAAGTTGCGGGATTTTTTCCCAATGATCCCCTGCCCATGCATTACCAAAGCCATCCCCTGCAATCACGGCATTGCTATGCACAATGACTCGGTCCCCAATAAAAGCACCGCGATGAATGCTGCTATTAGGATGAATTAAACAATCAGTCCCAATCTCAACCTGCTCGCCGATATAGGCATTCGCCATCACGATGGTTCGCTCGCCAATTTTTGCACCCGCAGCAATCACGGCGCCTGGGCCAATTTGTGCGCTAGCCGCAACAATGGCGAAGTCATCCACAACCGCACGCGGATGAATACCCGCCACGGCCACCGGCTGCGGGTATAGCAACTGAGCCACTTTAGCAAAATAAAGCTGGGGATCACGGGTTGTAATATGCGGGCGATCAAGTGCTGCGCTTTCGGTGGGGCGGACAATAAACGCCGCAGCAGAACTACTTTGCAATTGGGCACGCAGACGAGGGTTAGCTAAAAAGCTAATTTGCCCCTCCCCCGCTTGATCTAAAGATGCCACGCCAGAAATGACGATATCGGCACCATGAAGCTCACCACCCAACAATTCAATTAAATAAGACAAAGAGAGCGCCATGCGTTTATTTATCCGCCAAAAGCTTTATCACCTTATCGGTGATATCAATTTTAGGATTAAACCAAGCCGCATCTTGTACGATTAAATCGTACTTTTCGTTTTTAGCAATTTGTTCAATTGCAGTTCTTACGCGCTCTTGTAAACCTGAATACTCTTCATTACGACGGGTATTCATGTCCTCATTCAGCTCACGCATCATGCGCTGATAATCTTGATTCATTTTGATCAGCTCACGCTCTTTTACGCGCCGATCAACTTCTGCAATCGCACCTTTGTCCATCAATTGTTGCAATGCCTTGCCTTGAGTTGCAAGTCTTTGCACCTCATTTTTTCGGGCGTCGAACTCTTTGTCTAGTTTTTTCCCAGCCCTTAAGCCTGGCGCTGATTCCCGCAAAATACGATCTGGTTCAACAAAGCCAATTCTCACTTCTGCAGCAAACGTACTGGACACGAATGCCAAACCCACTCCAAACAATAACGCACGTGGCCATTTCAACATATGTAGACACTCCTAATCAGAATACTTGACCCAGTTGGAACTGTAATCCGCGCTCAACGCGATCATTTGGTTGAGCATTAAATGGTGCTGCCCAGCTTAATTTGATCGGCCCGACTGGGGAGACCCAAGTGAATGCAACCCCTGCTGAATAACGCATTTCTTCAAGACGTGGGCGGCTACCTGCACCCCATACCGCGCCTGAATCAGCAAACACGCTTAAACGGGTTGAGCGATCATTTTTTAAGCCTGGAATAGGGAAGAAGAATTCAAAGTTATTAATAACACGCTTATCCCCCCCCATCCCATCGCCACGGCTATCAACAGGACCAACTGAGCCAGAACGGAAACCGCGAATTGAGCCTACGCCACCAGCATAAAAATTCTTATAAAATGGGTACAGGCTATCACCATAAGAATGCCCATAGCCGCCTTCTACATTCCACATCAAGCTCATTTCTTTACCAAATGGGATAAAGTACTGGCTCCTGGTTGAAAGCTTGTAGTAATCAACATCAGAGAATGGCGCGGTTACCTCACCATTCAAGCTCAGCAACCAACCGGAAGTTGGATAAGAGCCGCTATTACGCGTATCTCGACCCCAATTTACCGACACTGGGAAGGTTTTATTTCTTGCGCCCTGCGTATTTACAAAATCAAGCACGTGCTTCGGCGCGCTTGCATCGGCTTGAATTGCTAAGCTTTCAAAGCCCAAACCAAAGCCAACGCGATTGGTTTCAGTCAGTGGCAAGCTAAAGTTAGTGTTCAGCCCATAAGATGAGGTGGTGTACTGACCCAAATCTACGCGAGAAGGATCGGTATCACGGCGATAAATATTCCAGCCCACAGCCACACCATCGGGAGTGGCGTAAGGATTAGTCACCGACAGCGAGTAAACTTTATTCGATGAGCTGGAGTTAATTTCAGCTGCAAATTGCTTACCACTACCCAAGAAATTGTTTTGCGATAGCGACAAGACCAAAACAACGCCTTCACTCTGGCCGTAACCTGCACCGATATTAAAGTTGCCCGATTTTTTTTCAGTCACGGACACATTCATATCCACTTGATCTGCCGTATCCGGCACCAAGGGGGTATCCACTACCACTTCACCGAAATAATCCAATTGCTCAAGGCGCTGTTTTGAGCGCTTAATTTTAGAGCCATCGTAAGCCGCAGATTCTAATTGGCGCAATTCACGGCGCACAACCACATCGCGGGTCTGCGAGTTGCCACTCACATTAATCCGTCGCACATAGGTTTTTTTGCCCGGATCAACATAAAAAGTAAATGCAACTTTATTGTTTTTTTGATCAATTTCAGGGACTGCATTCACATTGGCAAAGGCATAGCCCACATTACCCAAAGCATCTGTGATTGCCGCCGTAGATTGATTAAGACTTTCGCGCGAGAAAGTTTCACCTGCATTTAAGGTGATCAATTTCTTTAAGACTTCAGGGTCAAGCACCGTATCGCCCAGCACTTTAACGTTACTCACTTCATACTGCTTACCTTCAGTGATATTCAGAGTCAGGAAAATACCTTCCCTATCTTCTGAAATAGCCACTTGGGTGGATTCCACATTAAATTCAATATAACCACGATCCATATACCAAGAACGGAGGCGTTCTAGATCGGCAGATAGTTTTTGTTTGGAATATTGGTCAGCCTTGGTGTACCAAGTCATCCAACCGCCCGTAGTTTGCGTCAACATGTCAAGCAAATCGCCCTCTGAAAAGGCTTTGTTGCCAACAATATTAATTTGCTGAATACGTGCGACTTCGCCCTCAGAGATATCTAGCTGCACACCAACACGGTTGCGCTCTAATTTAGTGACTTCTGTTTTAACCACTACAGAGTAGCGGCCACGCGAATAGTATTGTTGTTTGATTTCTTGAACAGCCGCGTCTAAAACGCTCTGATCAAAAATACGCCCTTCAGCAAAATTTTGGCTTTTAAGCGCTGTTTTGATCTGGTCTTTTTCCAGCATTTTGGAGCCATTGACATTGATCTGGGCAATGGTTGGACGCTCATCCACAGTAACAATTAAAACTTGGCCATTTGCTTCAACCCGCACATCATTAAAAAAGCCCGTGGCAAACAAAGCTTTGATCGCTTCTTGGGCGCGATCGTCATCGAAGCGATCCCCGACCTTTACTGGTAGGTAATTGAAAATCGTCCCCGCATCAGTGCGCTGCAAGCCCTCAACGCGGATATCGCGAATCACGAATGGCTCAACCGCCCAACTAGGAAAGGCAACACCGGCAAGCGCCGCTGCTAACAACAAGTTTATCGATTTTAATTTCATTATTCTGAAGAGTCACTAATGAGTTAGCAGGCATGCCACAAGCTCAGCCCACACGACGTTAAAAAAATTAAAAACCCGATTTACAATTGTAAAACTTGGTTTCAATAGGACTTATCACTGCGATTTGCGAGATGCTGTTAGCTGGGAAAAAGTCGATAGATGTCGTTGTAAAGCGCTAGGGACATTAAACCCAGTAATAACGCTATACCGACGCGCTGGCCAAATTCTTCAGCCTGAAGCGGCAAACGCCGCCCCGTCAAAAATTCTACCGTATGATACATCAAATGCCCACCATCAAGCACCGGCAAGGGCAGTAGGTTTAAAACCCCTAAACTGATACTAATAATGCACAGATACTCAAGAAAAGCATTTAATCCCAAACGCGCACTATCTCCTGCGTAAGTTGCGATGGTAATCGGGCCGCTAACTTGCTTAACCGAAACCAAACCAGTGAGCATTTTCCAGAACATCACCAGCGTAAGCCGACTACCCTGCCAGGTTTTATCTACCGCATACTGCAGGCCTTCAAACAGGCCAAATTGGCGCACTATTTTTTGGTTTTTCCACGCGGCCTCATCCGCAAAAGGGGCAAGCCCGAGCTTGCCAACGGCGTGGCCATTTTCAACTACTGCCTGAGGAAAGACTGTTTGTTCAAGCACTTGCCCATTACGCCTCCAGCTCATCACCAGGGCTTGCTTGGGTGATGCCGACACTTTGGACTGCACATCGCCCCATCCTCGTAACGGCACGCCATTAATAGCTAACAGTTCGTCCCCTATCTTAATACCAGCCTGATCTGCGGCACTTTTAGCGATGACTTGAGCAATACGCAAGCTCAAAGGAACTGGGGATATGCCGATGCGTGCCAAGAGCTGCTGATCAATTTCATCCTTACTTAAATGACTTAAATCCAGTGCAATATCACGCGCTGATCCATCAATAGAACGAAGCTGCAAGGGTACTGTTACCGCGTTACCGCTGTGCTCTAACAAGCCTAATTGCAACTCGTCCCAACTAAAAATGGGCGCGCCAGACAAAGAAAGCACTTCGTCACCCTTGGCAAAGCCCGCTTTTTCAGCCATAGATGCAGGGCTAACAAAGCCAATTACCGGCTTTAATGCCTCAACACCAGACAGAGACAGCCCCCAATAGATCAAAATTGCGAGCAAAAAATTAGCCAACGGGCCAGCAATGACAATCGCCATTTTGGCCAAAGGAGGACGACGATTAAACGCCCGATGCAGCTCAGCAGCGGCAATCGGCTCGCCTTCTCGCTCATCCAGCATGCTGACATAGCCACCCAGTGGAAATATGCCAATTTTCCACAGCGTTTCACCACGCTGCCACTGCCAAAGCGTTTTGCCAAAACCAATAGAAAACACCAACACTTTTACACCGCAGCTTTTAGCAACGCGATAATGCCCGTACTCATGCACAGACACCAATAAGCCCATCGCAATCACAAAGGCCAGCAAAGTAATTAGCATGAATGCCCCTGTAGCCAAGCCCGAGCAGCCATCCGCGCCGCTTGATCCGCACCAAGCAAGGCCTCAAGCGATTCGGCTGAGCTAGTCACAACGCACTGCCCCAATACCGATTCAATCAAAACGGGAATATCCGTAAAGCGGAGCGCTTTATTTAAAAAGCCGTCCACAGCCACTTCATTTGCGGCATTTAAAATAGCGGGCGCAGCGCCTCCTACTGCCAAGGCATCAAAAGCCAATTGCAAACAGGGGAAACGAGTGAGATCTGGCGCCTCAAAATCTAGGCGACCAACACTAAAGAAATCGAGCGATGGAACCCCTGCCTCAATGCGCTCTGGATAAGCCAAACCATAGCTAATCGGTGTACGCATATCGGGGTTACCCAATTGCGCTAATACCGAGCCATCCATGTATTCCACCATGGAATGCACCACACTTTGCGGGTGCACAATGACAGCGATATCATTTTTGTCGGGGGCATTGAATAACCAGCGGGCCTCAATCACCTCAAGGCCTTTATTCATCAGCGACGCAGAATCAACAGAAATCTTGCGCCCCATAGACCAATTAGGATGTTTACAGGCTTGCTCAGGGGTTACAAAAGCTAATTCTTGCGCTGCCATAGTGCGAAATGGTCCACCAGAAGCGGTGAGTAAAATGCGTTTCACCCCTACATTTTGCAAGCAATCTGCATATGGATTTTCACGATAGACCTGAGGTAGTACCTGGTAGATGGCATTATGTTCGCTATCAATGGGCAAGAGTTCTGCACCGGATTCGCGCACCGCATTCATAAACAAAGCCCCCGCCAAGACCAAAGTTTCTTTATTGGCTAGCAAAACACGCTTACCTGCCTTGGCTGCATTCAGCGTTGGACGCATACCTGCTGCACCAACGATGGCGGCCATAACGGAATCTACTTCGCTGGCAGTTGAAACATCACTGAGCGCCGCTTCGCCCCATAATACCTCGGTGACCGAGCGACGATCTTTAAGCATGGTGGCGAGCTGCTGGGCAGAAGAAGCATCTAAAACCACGGCATAGCGTGGTTTAAATTGCACACATTGTTGCGCAAGCTTTTCTAGCTGACTAGCCCCCGTTAGAGCAAAAACTTCATAACGCTCTGGATAACGCGCCAGCACATCGAGGGTATTAACCCCGATGCTGCCTGTTGCGCCAAGAATAGTAATGATTTGTTTAGAGGGCATGATGATATGGCCTTGCACTTTATTGGTCGGCTAAAAAACAGACGCCATCTAAGACATAAACATAAGCTGACAAAACTTATTGACTAGGAAGCAATAATTTCCAGCAGACTAAACCGAAATTAAGTGTATCAAACACCTCGCCTCCGATTTTGCATGCTAGAAATAATGATCTAATGAATTAACAATAAGAAATGCTGCTCAGCATAGAGTGAATTCAACACGCCAAAACAATGTCAAATAAATATCGGTCATTCAAATGATTCCCCACAAAAGAAGGGCGCGAAGTTTGAATTTAGAACAAATAGAAAGCAAGGTAGATCGCTGCAGCTACCGGCAAGATGGCCAATAAACTATCAACTCTATCCATTACCCCACCATGGCCCGGCAATAAATTACTACAGTCTTTTATGCCAATTTGCCGCTTAAATAGAGACTCTAATAAATCCCCCATCACGCTCACGGCAGTTAATACAGCAGCAATAAGCAACCAATACACTAAAGACAATGATTCACCATGCGTAAATATTTGCTTAGGTAAGAAATAAACATAAATCATTACGCCAACGGCCCCGCCAAACACCCCTTCCCAGCTTTTTCCTGGGCTGATTTTTGGTGCTAATTTATGCTTACCAAAAGCCTTGCCAGCAAAATAAGCGGCGGAATCTGCCACCCATGCAATGGCCAGTACTGCAAGTAAAGCCCAAGGGCCAGCGCCACGCAGTACGATCATTGCCAAACCAGCGGGCAATAATAAGGCCCAGCCCAATAAAGCATTTAAATTACCCGCAGCAGCCAATGGCCATTTTTTATTTAACCATACAGGATTAATAAACAACCAAAAGCAACTAGAGCCCAACATTAAGCCAAGCAATAGTGAAGGGGAATAAACAAGGCGACAAAGCACAGCAAACAACAAGCCAGTTAATAATGGGTATATTTTAGCGATAAGTCCTTGCATGCCCGACAAGCGCTGCCATTCCCAACTGGCCGTAACCATAATCAGCCCGCAAAATGCAATCCACGCTAAATAACCAATTGATCCTGCTTGAGGCAAATAGAAAATAGCCGCCAACAATAATGGCAGCAGCAATAAGGCAGTAATAACGCGTGTTTTTAACATGGGGACTGAAGTTGTTCGCTAATACGACCAAAGCGGCGTTCACGGCCATGATACCAATCAATAGCGACAGTTAATGCCTGACGATCAAAATCAGGCCATAGCATATCGCTGAAATATAATTCGGTATAGGCTAACTGCCAGAGCAGGAAATTACTAATTCGTTGCTCGCCACCGGTGCGGATAAATAAATCTGGCTCTGGCGCATAGGCCATTGCCAAATAAGGAGATAAATCTTCTTCAGTAAAGGTCGTGGCTAAATCAGGACGATCGGCCAATAAACGATGCGTGGCATGCATCACATCCCATCGCCCGCCATAATCTGCGGCAATGGATAGCGTTAAGCCAGTGTTATCTGCCGTTTTTATTTCTGCAGCGTCAATCAAAGTAATTAATTCAGGACTAAAGTGCTCCCGATTGCCAATGATTTTTAAGCGGATATTATTATCGTGCATGCGGGTGATTTCACCACTTAGCACTTTAAGGAAAAGCCCCATTAAGAATGAAACTTCATCCTGCGGACGTCGCCAGTTTTCATTGCTAAATGCAAATACGGTTAAATAACCTACACCCAAAGCATCACAGGCACGTACGGTTTCACGTAACGCTTCAACGCCACGCTTGTGCCCAAAAATACGCGGCATCATGCGCTTTTTAGCCCAACGACCATTGCCATCCATAATCACAGCAATATGACGCGGGACCGCGGCAATTTCTTGCGGTATTTCTTTTGTTGAACTACTGAATATGGCCACACCCAACCCCCTGCGTTTATTGGCCAATGCAAAAATTGCATTGGCCAATAAATGATTACATCGTCATGAGTTCTTTTTCTTTTTCTGCCAACAAACGATCTATTTCAATAACATAGCGGTCAGTCAGTTTTTGCACCTCATCCGTACCACGACGCTCATCGTCTTCAGAGATGTCTTTGTCTTTAACCAAACGCTTTAATTGCTCGTTAGCATCGCGGCGTACATTGCGAACGGCCACTTTGGCATCATCTGCCTCATTACGCACAATTTTGGTTAAATCTTTACGGCGCTCTTCCGTGAGCGCAGGCATTGGCACGCGAATTACATCACCATTCGTGGATGGGTTTAAACCCAAATCACCATCACGAATCGCCTTTTCAATCTTGGAAATCATGGTTTTTTCCCAAGCTTGAACACCAATCGTGCGCGAATCAATCAATGTCACATTGGCAACCTGATTAATCGCAGTAGGTGAGCCATAGTAATCAACATTAATATGATCCAACAAACCAACGTGCGCACGGCCAGTACGAACCTTTGCTAAATTCACGCGCAAAGCTTCTACCGACTTTTGCATCTTTGTCTCGGTATTATTTTTAATATCTGCAATCATAATGCATCCCTTATTTGCTCAAACGACGAGCATTTACTCGTCTTTTTAACTCATACTATTAATGGTGCAGCAGCTACTTTTAAGCCACTTTGACATAAAAGCTCAAACGTAGATGCCTAACAACCTATTAAACCTAAGCCTAATGGCCGCCACTTACTTAGAAGGCTTAGCAGTGTACCAGCGTACCTTCGTCTTCCCCAAGAACTACGCGCTTTAATGCGCCTGCTTTGAAGATACTAAAGACACTTAAATTCATATTTTGATCACGACACAGCGCAAAGGCGGTAGCGTCCATCACCTTTAGATTGCGGCCAATAGCCTCATCAAAGGTCAGTGTTTGATAACGTACGGCATCTGGGTTTTTCTTTGGATCATCGGTATAAACACCATCCACCTTGGTGGCTTTCAGCACAATATCCGCACCCATTTCCATACCGCGCAAGGCAGCAGCAGTGTCGGTGGTAAAGAATGGGTTACCTGTACCCGCGCCAAAAATGACCACTTTGTTTTCTTCAAGATAGCGAATCGCTTTACCACGAACATAGGGCTCAGCAACTTGTTGGATTGTCAGTGCAGATTGAACACGGCTGACAATACCAGCGCGCTTCATAGCATCTTGCAAGGCCAGCGCATTCATCACCGTTGCCAGCATTCCCATGTAATCAGCAGTAGCGCGATCCATACCTGCAGCGGCAGGCGCTACGCCACGGAAAATATTACCACCACCGATAACGACACCAACTTGAACACCAAGATCTAATACCGCTTTAATTTCACCGACAATACGATCAATTGTAACGCGATTAATACCGTAGCTATCCTCACCCATGAGGGCTTCGCCGGAGAGTTTCAGCAAAATGCGTTTATATTTGGGTGCTTGGCTCATACGAGGATTCCTTATCCATGGAGGGGCGACTTGTGGAAACGCCGCACGTTACCGTGCGGCGCATAATACAACTTATCTTGCAACTTACCCAACCCTGGGCAAGCCAAGCAAGATAAGTGTAATACTTTTAATACTTAAATCTTTGCAGCAGCAGCCACTTCAGCAGCATAATCAACGACTACTTTTTCAATGCCTTCGCCAACTACAAACAGATTAAATGCTTTTACTGTTGCAGAGTTGGTTTTAAGTAATTGTTCGATGGTTACTTTGTCATCCATTACAAATGGCTGGCTCAGCAGAACAACATCTTTCAGGTACTTTTGAACCGTACCTTCAACGATTTTTTCTAGCATGGCTTCTGGCTTGCCTGCTTCTTTAGCACGCTCAGTTGCAACACGACGCTCAGTTTCGATCAACTCAGCAGGTACGCCGCTTGCATCGAGTGACTTAGGCTTAGTTGCCGCAATGTGCATAGCAATTTGCTTGCCCAATTGCTCATCACCACCGATAAGATCCAGCATCACGCCTAACTTATTGCCGTGCAAGTAAACTGCAACTTGACCTTCAGTTTCAAAACGCGCAAAGCGGCGCAATGTCACGTTTTCACCCAATTTAGCCACAGCATCTTTGCGAATTTCTTCAACAGTTTTGCCGCCAACCACTACTTGAGACAAGGCATCCACATCGTTTGGATTTGCATCTGCAACGGCTTGAGCTGCCAGCTTAGCAAAAGCGATAAAGCCTTCGTCTTTAGCCAAGAAGTCTGTTTCACAGTTCACTTCAAGTACCGCGCCGATTTTTTTATCTGCAGAGATAAACGAGGCAATAATACCTTCAGCAGCAGTACGGCCCGCTAATTTGGACGCCTTATTGCCGGATTTGATTCGCATTACTTCTTCAGCTTTTTTGATGTCACCATCAGCTTCAACTAAAGCTTTTTTGCATTCCATCATGCCAAGGCCAGTCAGCTCGCGCAGCTGGGCAACCATCTTCGCGGTAATTTCCGCCATGATTATTTCTCCTGAAACTGAGTAAGAAGTAGCACGGTTTTCTTATTTTTCCCTAGTACATAGGAACGTTTTGAAGAATAAAGCCGAGCTACTTATCTATCATTTACAAAAAAGGGGCTAAACGCCCCTTTTTTGCATATTAACTTTACGAATTACTCTGCAACGGCTGCAGCAGCTGCTTCGACAAGTTCTTGTGCTGATTGGTTTTTACCTTCAAGCACAGCATCAGCCATACCTTGAGCGTACAAACGAATTGCGCGGCTTGAGTCATCGTTACCAGGAATAACGAAATCAATACCTTCTGGGTTGTTGTTGGTATCAACTACACCGATAACTGGGATGCCCAGTTTCTTAGCTTCAACCAAAGTACCCTTCTGGTAGCCCGTGTCGATTACGAAAATCGCGTCTGGCAGACCCTTCATATCCTTGATACCGCCCAGGCTACGATTGAGTTTTTCAACTTCACGGTTCATATCCAGCAATTCTTTCTTACCGTAGCCGCTGTTTTCATTAGCAACGATAACTTGTAGCTCTTCCAGACGTTTGATCGACTGCTTAACTGTTTTGTAGTTAGTCAGCATACCGCCTAACCAGCGGTGATCAACGAAAGGCATGCCGCAACGCGCCGCTTCTTCAGCAACAATTTCACGAGCTTGACGCTTTGTACCTACGAACAGAACAGTCCCTTTGTTTGCAGCGATACGACGAGCGTACTTAACCGCTTCTTCAAACAATGGCAGTGTTTTTTCGAGGTTGATAATATGAATCTTGTTACGTGCGCCAAAAATATATTGACCCATCTTTGGGTGCCAGTAACGAGTTTGGTGACCGAAGTGGACACCGGCTTCAAGCATATCGCGCATGCTAACGGACATAGTAAAACTCCAAGCTAAGGGTTACATCTAGCACTCACACGACACTCAAAATCAATGACTAAGAGCACCCTTAACGGGGTGAGCACCAAAATTATCTACAGGCACCATGCCCACAGAACGCAAGATTATAGCCGCTTCATGACTATTTATTCAAGGCAAAGTCTACGGCCCACGCATAAAACATATTTACACCCCCTATTTCTAGGCGCGCGCTCCGCTAAAATAGAGCGTTTTAATGATGTAATCGCCTCTGCTATTACACACTACAGGCTTAGCCTAGCTTTATTGATTTTGAGTCAAGGCATAGCCCCTAAAGCAACTTTAATTCCTTCATCCCCCAATTTAATCTGGAATAATTACTTAATGATGAAAAGGACACATTACCCCGCCTGCATCGCATGTAAATGAGCGTAATAACCGCCCTCTTTAAGCAGCAGATCTTTATGAGAACCAATCTCTACAATCTGCCCGCGATCCATCGCAACGATTCGGTTTGCATCCCGCACAGATGACAAGCGGTGCGCAATAATCAATACCGTGCGCCCTTGGCATATGTCTTTCATATTATTTTGAATGACGCGCTCAGATTCATAATCTAAGGCGCTGGTGGCTTCATCAAAAATCAGAATCCGCGGATTAGCAATCAGTGCCCGAGCAATGGCAACGCGTTGTTTTTGCCCGCCAGATAAGCCGGTACCGTGCTCCCCCACCATAGTGTCATAGCCTTCGGGCAGCTCGACAATAAAATCATGCGCCCCTGCTAACTTAGCAGAGTGGATGATTCTATCCATGCCAATACCAGGGTCAGACAAGGCAATATTGTCACGAATACTACGGTTGAAGAGCAGATTTTCTTGCAACACCACGCCAATTTGGCGGCGAAGCCATGCCGGATCAGCAAGGCCCAGATCAACACCATCGATCATCACGCGGCCACGCTCTGGCACATAAAGGCGCTGTAATAGCTTAGTTAGCGTACTTTTACCTGAGCCTGAACGCCCGACAATACCAATTACCTCACCCTGATCAACAGTCAAACTGACGCCCCGTAAGATCTCTGGCCCATCGGCCCGATAACGAAAGCCGATCTGATCAAACTCTATCCGGCCCGCAATAGGTGGCAATGCGGCTCGGCTTTGATTAATTTCGGTGCGCGTATTCAGAATATCGCCTAGGCGACTCATCGAAATTCCCACCTGCTGAAAATCCTGCCATAGCTGCGCCAACCGCATCACTGGGCTAGCCACACGCCCTGCCAGCATATTGAAAGCAATCAATTGCCCAACAGACATCCCCCCTTCGATAACGAGCTTGGCCCCTAACCACATGGTGGCAACCGTCACTATTTTTTGAATCAGATTGACGCCTTGGCTACCCAGATTGGCAAGGTTTGATACCTTAAACCCTGCTGCCACATAGGCTGCCAGCTGTATATCCCAGCGCCGAATAACCTGCGGCTCAACCGCCATCGATTTAACGGTTTCGATGCCGCTCACGGTTTCAACTAAGAAAGACTGGTTTTCAGCACCACGGGCAAATTTCTCATCCAAGCGGGCTTTTAACACCGGCGTAATCAATACCGACAAGCCGATATAGCAAGGCAGCGAAACGATGACAATCAGCGTTAACCACCCACTGTAATAAGCCATCACAGCCAAGAAAATCACCGAGAAAAACAGATCCAGCACCGACGTTAATGCCTGTCCCGTCAGAAAATTACGGATGTTTTCTAGCTCCCGCACCCGTGCCACTGAATCGCCAATCCGCCGAGCCTGAAAGTAGGCCAGCGGCAAATTAAGCAAATGCCGAAATAGCCGCGCCCCAAGTTCAACATCAATACGATTGGTGGTATGGCTAAAAACATAGGTACGCAGCGCTGTCATGCCCACTTCAAATATGGAAATCACTAACAGCCCAATGGCAATTACATCCAGCGTTGTTACGCCGTGGTGGACCAACACCTTATCCATCACCACCTGAAAAAATAACGGCGTTGCCAAAGCCAATAACTGTAAGAAAAACGACACCAACAGCACTTCGCCCAGCAATTTACGATATTTCACTACTACAGGAATAAACCAAGAAAAATCAAATTTCGCTAAATCTCCCGCCAAACTGGCACGGGAAGTAAACAGAATCAAACGGCCAGAACTCAATGCCCGCCATTCATCCTGACTACACTGTTGTGGCCTACCTGCGGCAGGATCATGGTAAAGAACTTGCCCTTGATCAAACTTCGCCAGAATCACCCAGCCCCCATCCAGCATCTGCGCCATGGCAGGCAAGGGGGTGCGGTCTAAACGATCGAAACGAGGGTGAACCGCTTTTGCTTTTAAACCCGATTGCTTGGCTGCCCGCAATACATCATCCTCTGCAAACAGGCCGTTTTCTGGGGCGTATTGGTGTTTTAGCTGGTCGGGTTCTATCGCAATTTGGTGAAAGCGGGCCAACATAACGAGGCAGGCAAGAGCGGAATCGAAGGAATTCACCTGTTCCGCAGGGCTTTCTGGAAAATCACTCATACATTCAACTTCTATAAAAAGCCCGACCTCTTGCAAGGCCGGGCCTATTTCACGGATTCAAAACATTAATGCCAGTTAGCGGCCAGCACAGGATTTAATGCGTCCTGCTGTTGCTGACTCAAAGTCATTTGACCTGAGGCTGGAGGGTTAAATGCTGCCATGGCAGAAACCAAAGCATTCACTTGGGTATCCAGCAAGACCTTACCATCTGAGGTTTTAAACTGCTCAACATGGAAAGCATTGCCCTTATACCAATCCTGCATCGTCAGCTTATCGCCACTACCAACAATGCTAACCTCCAGATTATTGCTCACCTTTTTGAACCATAGCTGATTAGTAGCAATACCCGACTGGAATTGCGCAATGTCAGTATTTTTAGCCGTAGCATCATTCTCAATAATGGTATCGCTACCATCACCACGCCCAAAAATATACGTATCGTTGCCCACACCCCCGTTTAAGGTATCGGCCCCAGCACCGCCAAGCAAAGTATCATTGCCCTCCGCACCGGTTAAGACATTGGCCGCAGTATTGCCTGTCAGAATATTATTCAAAACATTGCCTGTGCCGTTAATCGCCGCAGTGCCTGTCAGCGTCAAGTTTTCGAGATTGCTCCCTAAAGTCCAAGCCAAAGAGGCCAGCACGGTGTCGTTCCCTTCATTGGCGTTTTCGGTAGTCACATCGCCGCTTACATCAACCACATAGCGATCATCACCAAGGCCGCCGAGTAATTTATCCGCCCCTGTGCCGCCATCCAGCGTGTCATTACCGGCAGCACCTATCAGCGTATTGGCGGCTGCATTACCAATCAGCACATTCGCTAGCTCGTTACCCGTGCCATTTATTGCGGCGGTGCCAGTTAAGGTTAGGTTTTCCAGATTATTGCCAAGCACCCAGTTTAGGCTACTTTGCACCGTATCAGCCCCTTCACCAGCCAGCTCAGTCACCACATCGCCCGCGTTATCAACGATGTAAGTATCATTACCCGCGCCGCCAAGCAAGGTGTCAGCCCCTGCACCGCCATTGAGCACATCATCACCCGCAAGCCCTGTCAGCGTATCCTTGCCAATATCTCCAACAAGGTTATCGTTACCCGATGTGCCGACCAGTTTCATGCCTGCTGCTGCAACAGCCGCATTGATAGCCGCAGTGGTTAAATACGGAACACCACCACTGGGCTGCACATAATCAATCGCCCAATCCCCACCCAGAAAATGACTAATCACGCGCAGCGTTTGCTGCGCATTACCCCCAACCGTGATCATTAAATCATCGCCTATGCGTGAAAAGCCCAACTGATCCTTGGTGACTGTTCCGCTAAAGAACACCCCATCAAAGCCACCGCCGGTGTTATCAATCACATCCTGTGATTTACCATCAAAGGTGTATTTATCATCACCCGTACCCCCTTCAAGCCGGTCATTACCATCTTCACCACTTAAAGTGTCGTTACCTGCGCCGCCAATCAGCACATCATCGCCGGTATTGGCCACGTTGCCATAACCACCGGCTAGATAATCATCACCATCGCCGCCTTCCAGCCGGTCATTACCTAAGCCACCAAACAACTGATCATTGCCCGCAAAACCACGGAGTAAGTCTTTCCCAGTGCCGCCGCTTAATTGGTTATTAGCCGCATCACCATCAATCACGCGATCAAAACCAGGAGGAATAGGTGTACCCGTATCTGCTAACAACTTTGCAATATCCGCAGCTGAAAGTGCGCTACCGGTTTTAAGCTGCAAATAGGCAATCGCCGCATCGCCACCATTAAAATGATTCAACACCCGCACGCTGCGGCTAGCATCACCCAATACGCCAATTAATAAATCTTTACCTTCTTGCTTAAAGCTCAGCTGATTACGCTCTAATTCAGAGAAGAATAACCAATCAGAACCGCCGCCGGTGTTATCAATTACGTCATTGCCCCAGTTGCCGCTAAACACATATTTATCATCACCAGCGCCTGCAATCAGGCGATCATCACCCTCGCCGCCAATCAACTGATCCTTACCAACGCCGCCCTCTAGCTGATCATTGCCAAGGCCGCCATCCAAATAATCATCGCCCTCATCGCCACGCAGCGTGTCATTGCCTGCCAAGCCAAACAAAGAATCATTACCCGCTACACCGTTGATTAAATCTGCTTGAGCAGTGCCAGATAAATTATCATTGCCACTGGTGCCGTTCAGAGTATTGGCATTACCGCCACCACCGCCCAAGAGCTTGGCAATATCCGCCGCCGACAAAGCATTGCCCGATTTAGGCTGCAAATAGGCAATCGCCGCATCGCCACCATTAAAATGATTCAACACCCGCACGCTGCGGCTAGCATCACCCACCACACCAATCAACAGATCTTTACCCTCTTGTTTAAAACTCAATTGGGCACGTTCTATCTCGGAGAAAAACAACCAATCCACACCGCCGCCAGTATTATCAATAACGTCATTACCCCACTGACCGGTAAAGACGTACTTATCATCCCCCACGCCCGCAGTTAAGCGATCATTACCTTCACCACCACGAAGTTGATCTTTACCAACACCACCTTCTAGCTTATCGTTTCCTGCACCACCGTCTAAATAATCATCGCCTTCGCCGCCTTCCAGTACGTCGTCCCCTGCGTAAGCGAATAATTGATCATTTCCTGCAAAACCACGCATCAACTCGTTAGCAGCGCTACCGATCAATTGATTGGCATCTGCATCACCTTCGACAAGCTCGTCACAACCCAGCAATTCAGCTGATTTAGCAGCCAATATCGCTTTAACAGTTGCTACATCCCAAATCGTGCCATTACCAAATTTAATCTGCTCAACTTGATAACCGGCCTTAGCATCACCACTAAAATAGTTATTGACTGTTAAACTACCAGGCCGATGTTGTCCTTGATATGAATACGATATTACTAATGCATCACCCGTTCGCTTCAGTTGAACTTCTTCAGGAGTAACGGAGTTAGACGCGTCATAATACAGTTGGATGGTATCCACTTTGCCAGTACTTTGATCAAGTGAGTCAATGACATCATTGCCATGATAAAAATCAACAATATAAACATCATTACCTAATCCACCATCAAGTAGATCATCACCCTCATCCCCACGCAAAATGTCGTTACCATCGCCACCATTAAGCGTGTCATTTCCTGTGTCACCATAAAGCACATCATTACCACTCCCACCGAGAAGGAGGTCATTATCATCCCCGCCGTGAAGTTCATCTTGCCCCGCACCACCATCAAGCTTATTGTTCCCTGCTTGCCCCCATAGCTGATCATCGCCTTCTAAACCCGAAAGGCTATCTCCCGAAGTATTACTTTGTAAAATGTCATTGCCAGCGGTGGCAAGCGATGATTTCGCTTTAATTGTTGCCATATCCCAAATGGTGCCATCTGCAAACTGTATCTTTAAGCCCTTATACTGCTCATCATGCAGAAAGCCAGCGGTGAATGAATCACTTCCAATCATCAAACTATCGCTACTACCTTTAATCTGTAACGTCAAGCTATCATCATTTCCACTATTACGTTTCAAAATCAGGTCAGTGCTTGTAATTCCAGCGTCTAGCTTAATTGTATTAACACCAAGGAATTGTGTCCCCTGATACAGACTGTCATAACCAGATCCGCGTCCAAATAAGATGGCATTACTGCCATTCCCACCACTTAAACTGTCATTACCCGTACCACCATCTAAAATATCATCCCCATCGCCACCATCTAAATAATCATTACCCGCACCGCCATCTAAAACGTCATTCCCATCCCCTCCTTCCAAGGTATCCTTACCAATTCCTCCTTCTAAAACATCATCACCTGCATTACTCCTCAATACATCATCACCTGCATTCCCAATTAATATGTCATTACCAGATCCTGTTCTGTAAAAATCATTACCATAACTAAGTACTCTCATTCCGCCACTAGTTCCAGAAGAATAATCAGCCGCATAGCCTAAGGTATTCACTATCTGGCTAGTTAGCATAGTCATATCCCAAATAGTGCCATCAGTAAATCGGATATTTTCTAAACCATATTTAGAAACCAAATTTATTTTAAGACTATCTCCAGGATGACCAACTATGGTGATAAGCAGCGAATCATCATCCCCCACACCATCCACTTTAATATCGGCGGGTAAAATTCCTGCACCAAATATGAGCGTATCAGGGGTACTACCGCGTATATCATCATTTTTATTATGAATTTCATCCTGACCAGATCCAATACCAAATAAATAGGTATTCGCACCATTGCCACCAGCCAGGATATCATTACCCGCCCCGCCATCTAAAAGATCATCACCAGCACCACCATTTAAGATGTCATCGCCATCTTGGCCTAGCAAAGAATCATTACCATCCCCGCCTTCCAGCCTGTCTGCTCCCGCTGCACCGAAAAGCTTATCATCACCCTCCAGCCCTTTGATAACATCATTACCCGCGCCACCCTGTAAAAGATCCGCGCCTTTAGTGCCAACAATATCTGCCGCACCAATAACAAAATCAAAGGTATCTTCATCTGTCAACCCAGAGTCATCGCTCGCAATAATGCGTACACTGGTTACCCCTGAAACCGTTGGAGTGCCACTAAAACTGTGCGTTTGCTCGTTGAAACTTAACCACGACGGCAAAGGGCTACCATCTGCCTGCGTTGCTCTAAACGTCAGCTCATCCCCATCAATATCACGGAATGCTTTTTCTGGCACTTGGTAAACAAACGCCTCCCCAAATACCTGAGCTTGATCAGGCAGAGCAGCAGACAGTACTGGCGCACGATTGCCCACTACATTTAATCGCAACTGGGAAGTCATTGTCTTACCGTAATTATCCATGCCAATTAAATGCAGCATGACCTCCCCCTTATCGCCTTTATCCGGCGTACCACTAAAGGTTCGTGTTGCCGCATCAAAACTGAGCCAAGATGGCAATTCAGTGTGATATTGATACTCAACCCTGTACGTTAAAGAATCACCAACATCACTATCTGAGATAATGTTGTCGGGGATAACATAGCTAAATGCCTTACTGGTATGTGCTTCTGCAATTACGGTGGGAATCGCGAGTGTAGGTGCGTGGTTATTTAATGCTAAATCTGCAACGGATTGAATCATTGCCTGATCCCAAACCACTCCATTTTCAAAAACGACCCGATCAATTTTATTATCAAACACCTGGTCTCCAGTAACCAGATTTTCATCGTAATAACCCACTACATTAACCTTATCTGCTGTGCCCTTAATCTTAAAAATTAAATTATTATCGGCACGATAAGCCGTCACATCCGCAGCCGTAATATTTGCTCCGAAACGAAGCGTATCAATCGCCGTCAATACTTCAGGATGAGCTGTATTGCGCAATAAATCAGTATTTACAATCATATCCTGACCATCACCACGCTCAAACACATAGGTGTCATTGCCTTCAGCACCGCTTAAATAATCATTTCCTTTACCACCCTGTAAAACATTATCGCCTGTATTGCCAAATAAGCCATTAGCCTGTGAATTACCCGTTAAATGAATAGCATCACCACCCGTTGCACGTAGCTGCTCAATCTCATTAACTAATGCATAGCTCACTGAGCTATAAACGACATCAACTCCGTCATCGGCATTTTCACGCACAATATCCAAAACATTATCAACAACATATGAATCATCACCACTGCCACCAATCAAAATATCAGCGCCAGCACCACCATTTAGCAAATCATTACCTGCACCACCATCTAGGGTATTTGCAAGATCATTACCAAACAGTCTGTTATCCAAGGCATTACCGGTGCCATTGGTCGCGGCTCCAGTCAACGTCAGATTGTCGAGGTTAGCACCGAGCGTATAAGAGATACTCGACGTCACTTTATCGATGCTGATTACTTTTGCAGAGGGACTCGCATCCGTGGCAGCTGAAAGTGATGAGGCAATACCGTCATCTAGTTCAACGATTACATCCCCTTCGTTATCCACGACATAAGCATCCTTTCCGGCACCACCGACCATATAATCAGCCCCAGTTCCACCCTCTAAGTAATCGTCACCATCACCGCCATACAAGATGTCATTCCCGCCTCCGCCAACAAGGTCATCATTTCCATCACCACCATCTAGATAGTCATCGCCCTGAAATTCAGCAGCAACATTGAGCAAATCATCATCACCGACTAAGGTGTCATCACCCGCGCCACCATGTAGAACATCATCCCCTCCCCCGCCAACTAACTGGTCTTTGCCATCACCTCCATCGAGATAATCATTACCACTGAACGCCCCTACAACGCCCTCTTCGTCCCCCCAAAGTTTGTCGTCCCCTTGACCACCATACAAAGTATCGTCCTTCCCCCCACCAACGAGCTGGTCGTCACCACTACCACCATCTAAGTAGTCATTACCCCAAATCAAATTATTTGCAGCATGCTTGGAAAAATCGCCCCACAGCATGTCGTCCCCCTGACCACCATACATAGTGTCGTCCTTCCCTCCACCAATAAGCTGGTCGTCACCGCTACCGCCGTCTAAATAGTCATTACCCCAAATCAAGTCACTTTCTTCAGGCTTGCCAACCGCAGCATCATAAAAATCACCGATTAGACTGTCATTTCCAGAGCCGCCATATAGCGTGTCGTTTTTACCACCACCCTGTAAAGAATCATCCCCCTCTCCACCATCCATATAATCGTTACCATGAATAGCCGAACTCACATGAAGTAAATCTGGAGCGGGGAGTTTGTATGTTTCTATTTCCAAATCACTTAAAGATGTATCTCTATCCACATTACCATCACCATACATATGATCATTACCCGTACCACCATAGATCACATCGTCCCCCCCGCCGCCAACAAGCAGGTCATTTCCAGCGCCGCCATCTAGATAATCTGCTCCATGATCTTGGTCTGCCACGATCTGTGTATAAGCAACAAACCAGCGGCGAAGAGAGTGAAATAAGCCATCGCTATAATCGCCATTATTATTTAAATAATGAGCACCATCGCCATAGATACGATCATCGCCATCTCCGCCACTAACTACATCTTGGCCCCCCATCGCATATACTTCATCATTTCCCTTACCACCTAATACGAAATCATTACCATTACTAGTCTGTACATAGTCTTCACCAGCACCTGCATCAACATAATCAGCGTCATTGCTCCCATCATTTAGCAAATCTATGTCGCTCGAGATCCAGTCATTTCCCGCCCCCCCAAAAATGCGATCATTGCCCCGCCCGCCATCAACGTAGTCACCAAGATTACCACCGTGAATTTCATCATTACCTTCTCGCCCATAAAGATTATTGTTATTATTTTCAAGCGCATAAATGATGTCATTACCCCACGTACCTATAACCTCGTGTTTGGTCTTTTCTTGTCTAATAATATCGCTGGCCTCTTTAAAATCTTTCAGCGTAATTCCGAAATTATTACTATTCGCCCCACCATCTTTCCCCGTAAAGCGGGCACTTAATTGCAAGCTCGCATCAGCACTCACGGCCCCTTCCTGGACCAGTGCAAATGAAACCTGTGTTTGACCTTCAGCCAAGGCAATGAGCAGGCCATTAGCAGCGCTTTTTTTATCGCCCAAAATCACTTGGAATTTATCCACAGCACCAGAGAGCGCCAAGGTCAAACTATCGCCCGCTTTAGCGGCCTGATTCAAATAAATGGTAAAAGTACTGCCTGTACCTTCGATAATGGTGGTTTGCAAGCCAGCAAGGCTAGCCGGATCAAAGGCCACGTCTTTAAAGGCACTTTTCCCCACGCCTTCTACAATAGCCAGCTTCATGGCGCTCTCTAACTTAATACCCAAAAAGCCCTCTCCATTTTGGGCTTTAAACAAGTCAAAGTTATCCACGCTAATCGTATCTGTGCCTCTGCTAATCACCAACCTTTTACCAGTGACACTATTCAGGTCATCATAAACAGTCAAATCAGCAACGACACCAGCGCCCAGATCAAAAGCCCAATGATCACGCTGGCCGCTCCCTTTGGCCTCACCTATCAACTTGCCGTCGATATTGATCGCCCCTAAGCCGTCGCTATCCTTAACCATATCAGCGCCAAACTGGCCATTAAATTGATAGGTATCTAAACCTTTACCACCAACCAAAATATCGCGTGCATGATCGTCTTTGCCACCATTCAGTATATCCGCTCCATCATTACCTTCGATGTAGTCGCCTCCCTTGCCGCCATTGAGACTGTCATCGCCAGCGCCACCATACAGTCGATCATTTACATCGGAGCCACTGTATGAATCCGACGTATCACTACCGAAATAAACTCGACGTCGATCTGCATCCCCAGTCGATAACGACCCCATCCGTAGCTCATCATGCGTTGCACTATCCAAAAAGAATAAATCTGGCCCATCCAGCGTCGTTTTAGTTATATCATCCTTATTCCGCTTCATCACCCAGCTCAGCATTGCAGCTCGATCCACCAAATATTCATCACTAAACGTGGCCTTGCCTGCAGCACGGTCGGCAGGCGACATCGCTTTATCTGCCAACCATGCCGATCCTATATTGCCTTGCGCGGCAATTAATTTAGCTTCAATAATAGGGTCGTTAATTTCAAGCGAAAATGGAGCAAGGTAATACAGGCTTAAAAACTCGCCAAATGTTTGCCGGGGATTAGTGGCTTGTGGGTAGCCAAATTTCACCTTTCCTTGTAATTCAGCAAAGATACCGGTGGGTTTTCCCTCCGCATCCAGCTTCATCATTCCGTATAAGTTGTCATATAAAGCGCTTCGCTTAGCATCGCTCCCCCCAGATGAAATCGGTGTATCTGTTTGATTAGCCCCAAACAAAAAATGACGTAAAGCATCAACCACATTCTCAAGCGACTCATCAAATTTATTTGAGCCATATCGTACAAAATCAGATAATGCAGTAGGGCTATATTCTAGACGCGTATCCAGCCGCGCCATCACGGCCATTACTGCCAAACTGTCATTACCATTTGAGCTAGAATGATTTGCTACAGCAGCGAGAGGGTTGAGGCCATTTTCCTGCGCAATTTTAACTTCAAGCCCAGGACATACATTACCAATTTCCGAAACAGGATCCCCATCCGCCACAAGCCGAGTTATTCTGTCACCATTCACATTTTTAAAGCCCAAATCATTAAGCGTGTTATTACCATTCGTAAAGAGCCCTGGCGCATTTAATGTCACCACTTCTTTGGTATTATTCGGAAAAAATCGCGCAAACAAGATGGCTAAATGCCCACCTAAGCTGTGTCCTGTAACATCCACTCTTTCATCCGGTTCAATCACAGATTGACCCGCTGGCTGCCCTGCTTCAACACCTTTGTCGTTACTTATATCTAATTTAAACTTCACATATGCTATTTCTAATGCTGCTGACAATACGAGATTCAACAGATTTAGGCCATTGGAAGCAGCCATTAGGAGAGAATTATCCATAACAAACATTTGCTTTATTTCTTTTTCAGAATAAGCAACTTTCTTCCCGCCCACGGTAGTCAGCCGTTTGAAATAGCGAAACATTTCTACCGCTTGGGTATTGGCAAAACCATTTGGGGCAATGCTTCCAAGGTCTGTCTTCAATATATCCGTACCTACACCAGAAGCGTCCGATTCAGTACCACGAATGGCGAATACTTTGTTGCCGGTTTTGTCTTGAAAAACAGTGGCACTAAAACCATTCCAGGCGACATTCTGGAGTTGATCTATAAATTTATATTGAGTATCAAATTGGTCCGCTTGAACTAAGGTAAAGTTGGCAGCGCCTTTTGTCAGGCCACTTTTCAATTCAGCTTTTTGCAAATCGACACTATAAGCTGCCACCGCGGTGCTAGCTAATTTGCTTAACGTCAAAATTGAGGCTGTAGTCATTATTTTTTCTCCATAGGGAAAATGGTTTTTATAAATTCATCAAGTACATGTATTTCTTCACAGACCACTCCAGAAGGAGCACCTAGAAAAGTTTTTCCACGTTCAAATTGTTCATACTGAAAGTTTGTAGTGCTAGCGATAACTTTATTCTCAGTGATTACATAAATTTCATACCTATCCTTACCAAGCCTTAGCTCATTTGGCATGTTGCGTATAAATTCATTTTTTATCATGTACATTACAGATTTAGACTTATCCACAGGCTCAAGGATATAATCAAGATCTTTAGGCCAAGGGTTAAATTTTGCATACACATCAAACCATATCCCGCTTTTATCCTTATAGCGGACAAAAGCAACACGTTTAAATGCGAATGGCAGCTTATAATCATCTGGGGAATTACCAGCTGCAAGCCAACCTTGATCAGGTAGAATCTCCCCATAAATTCTGATACCTCCTTCCCGACTACAATATTGCTTAAACCGATAGTGCCCTTGAATATTCGGCCAGAACCAAATAATCATCACTCCAAATATCAAACATAATTTAATTAAAAAACCACGCATGACTGTATCCAATTAAATTTTAAATAATTAATAGTTAATCACCTCTCCCGCGCACTTTCTGAAACATGCGCCATTAATGGCGATAGGAAATATTCAATAATTCTGCGCTGCCCCGTTTTAATTTCCACCGTTACCGCCATTCCCGGTGCCAGCTTTAACAATTTACCGTCGATATTCATTTTGTTTTTGTGTAATTTAATCCTTGCCTGATAAATAAGCCCTAATTTTTCATCAGGCACAGCGTCAAAAGAGACGTTCCTCACTAATCCTTCAATTAGGCCGTATTTGGTGTAATTAAAGGTTTCAATTTTGATAGCGGCGGCCTGCCCGGCATTTACAAAGCCGATGTCTTTATTCTCTAGCACCACTTCGGCCTCTATTTGTTCATCACTGGGCACGATCACCATTAAGGCTTGCGCTGGCGTGACCACGCCACCAATCGTG
This sequence comes from Iodobacter sp., assembly GCF_025352645.1. Classification (GTDB taxonomy): domain Bacteria; phylum Pseudomonadota; class Gammaproteobacteria; order Burkholderiales; family Chitinibacteraceae; genus Iodobacter. Next base: position 38,623 of record NZ_JANXSO010000074.1, read on the forward strand.
TGGGTGGCAAGCTGCTGCACAATGCCATCGACTGGGGCGGTTAAGCGGGTTTGCTTTTGCATCTGCGTGGATTTCACTACGTCTTGCGTGAGGGAGCGCGCTTGCTCGCTGGCCTGGCTGAGCAAATCGTGCTGGCTGCGCCGAAACTCGGCTTTGATGGTGTTGCGCTGGCTAGCGTTACCACGGATGGCGGCGTCCAGCTCTGCTTGTTTATGCCGTTGGCTGGCCAGCTCTTGCTCGGTTTCGATACGTAGCTGCTGTTTTTCTAGCAGGCCGTGTTGGGATACAAAATTTTTATTGGCTAAGTCTTGGAAGTCTTTTTCACGCTGGCGAATAATCGGCAGGGTTTGTTCGTACTTGGCAATCTGATCCTGCACCCCAGCCCGCTCGGCTTGCTTGCGGGCGGTATCGCTATCTAGCGTGGCTAGTTTTGCTTGCAATTCCTGCCATTGGCTTAAAGCGAGGCGGCTGGCTTCACTTCGCTGTATTTCTGTTCCAGCCGCAACCAGCGGCAACTGCCCGCTGGCTTCTGCATTTAGCAGTGCATTGGCCCGCAGAGCGTTCACCGTGGCATCTTGTAGCAGGGTTTGTTGCTTGGCGTTTTCAGCGCCAGAGAGGGTCGCATCCAGCTCCAGCAGCAGTTGCCCTGCTTTAACATGCTGCCCGTCTTTAACGTAAATCGCTTTGACTACCCCCGCATCTAAGGGCTGCACCACTTTGCTGCGATCAGACACCATCAATTTACCAGGCGCTACTGCCACGATATCGATTTTGCCAAGGCAGGCCCAAAGCAATGCCAGCAAAATAAAGGCGAGTAAAGCCCATAGCGTAATACGGGCGGCGGGGTGAGGCGGAGATTCTTGTAGCTCTAATGTGGCAGGTAAAAAGCTGAGCTCTGTCGGTGTTCTGTGGATGGATTGCAGATTGTGGCGCGTAGCCCAAACTGTAGAAAAAACAAGACGATATCTTGCCAATAACTCTTTAAATGCGAGGCTAAGCATAAGAACTCATATGTAAGTTATTTAGTGCAAGACGTTAGCGCACGAAATGGCAAATAAATAAGCACATGACATTTTTTCAGACAAAAGGATGTCAATCTGTGCAAGTGCACAAGTAAAAATACTTATGACACCTCGTAATAAGCATCCAATCACAAAATGACAATATAAATTACATAATATTTACATCTGGAACCGTTAATAGCAAAACCAAGATAAGCTCAGTCAGGGAGATGAAATAACGCACTTGCCAACTGGACATCAAAAAAACTCAGGCTACTTCTGCTTCAAAAGCACTTTTTCCCTGCATCAAAACTTCTATCAATCGCCCCCATAGGCATTTTTGATTAGAAAGCATGGCTTGAAAGACGTAAACTCTGCCCAATTTACTTTTCACCCTATTCGCCCATCCACACTAGGAAGCTCCACAATGGCTACTCAACACGCTCGTTTACTGATTCTTGGCTCTGGTCCTGCTGGTTATACTGCTGCGGTTTATGCGGCGCGTGCTAATTTAAACCCAGTGATGATTACGGGTCTGGCGCAGGGTGGCCAGCTGATGACTACGACCGATGTAGACAACTGGCCAGCAGATGCTGATGGCGTGCAAGGCCCAGAACTGATGGCACGCTTTCAAAAGCATGCCGAGCGTTTTGGCACAGAAATGATCTTTGATCATATTCATACCACTTACCTAAATGAAAAACCGATTCGCTTAGTGGGCGATTCGGGTGAATATACTTGTGATGCCTTGATTATCTCGACCGGCGCATCGGCGCAATATATTGGCTTGCCAAGCGAAGAAACCTTTGCTGGTCGTGGTGTTTCAGCCTGCGCAACTTGCGATGGTTTTTTCTACCGTGGCCAAAAAGTAGCCGTAGTGGGTGGCGGCAATACCGCAGTTGAAGAAGCGCTTTATCTCTCTAATATTGCTTCACACGTGACTTTGGTACACCGCCGCGATACTTTCCGTTCAGAAAAAATCCTAATTAATCATCTAATGGAAAAAGTAGCAGCAGGCAAAATCACCCTTGCATTAAACAGCACCTTGGATGAAGTGCTAGGCGATGCCACGGGCGTAACCGGTGCACGCCTTAAATCAACGCAAGATGGTACAACGCGTGATTTAGAGTTAACTGGGGTATTTATTGCAATTGGCCACAAGCCAAACACTGACATCTTCAAAGGCCAGCTAGAAATGGATGCTACCGGCTATATCATCACCAAGGGTGGTCGTGATGGCGGTGCAACCGGCACTAGCATTGCTGGCGTATTTGCTGCTGGCGATGTACAAGATCATATTTATCGCCAAGCCGTAACCTCGGCGGCTTCTGGCTGCCAAGCGGCACTGGATGCGGATAAGTATTTGGATTCGCTACGTTAAGACTTTGAATTAATCATCTGTTTTTAAAAAGGGCGCACAGCGCCCTTTTTTATTCCTTAGGTAAGCACGATGGATAAGCTCCGCCAACTGCGAAAAGCACTCAAAAATCAAATACCGCAAGCGAGCAAACCCGCCAGTCATCCTGCCACAGAGATACTCGACGATCACACGCTGTTTATGCGGGCAGTGAAAGGCACTAAGCCGCTAAAAACCCAGCAATATATCCACCCCAGCCCAGTTGTTAGCCCTTGGCCACGTAAGCAACAGGCCGAGCATCTCAGCCCGCTGGACGATATGACTGATTTTTGGCCGTGGGATGAGCTAGCCCCCGGCGAAGAGCTGCTTTATAGCAAGCCTGGGCAAAAGCTCGACACGCTTAAGCGCCTGCGCAAAGGCCAGTGGCCCACGGTGGGGCATTTAGATTTACACGGCTTAAGCAGCGATGAAGCGCGGATCAGCGTGACGAGTTTCTTACAAAGCGCCAACGCAGCGGGCCTGCGCTGCGTGCGCATCGTGCATGGCAAGGGCATGGGTTCCAAAAATGGCGAACCTATCCTCAAGCAAAAACTTAAAAACTGGCTGGCGCAAAGAGATGAAGTACTGGCCTTTTGCCAAGCGCCACAGCATGAAGGTGGTGGCGGCGCGGTGCTGGTGTTAATCCGCACTCAGCGGATGTAGGGTGGATAGGCAAATTACGTGCAAACACAGAATCGTGCCCACGCTACAATTCTCTACACCGCAGCGTTTCACCCATCCATGCGGCTTAAGGTACAATGCCGCACCGCTCAATCCCAATGAAAATTCATGAATAGTCTGATTAATCGCCCTGCCGCCAAGTGGCTGGTGCTGCTCCTCTTGGCCCTCCTCTGGTTTGGCACCTTAGGCTACCGCAAACTCATTACGCCTGATGAAGGCCGCTACGCCGAAATTGCCCGCGAAATGGTGGTGAGTGGCGATTGGAATACGCCGCGCCTCAATGGTATTAAATACTTTGAAAAGCCCGCTTTGCAATACTGGGCAACAGCGGCCAGCTTTGAAGTGCTGGGCGAATCAGACTTTGCAGCAAGGCTTTGGCCTGCGCTAACAGGCTTTTTGGGCTTGCTGGCGGTATTTTTTACTAGCCACAAACTCTGGGGCGAAGCCACCGCTTGGCTCGCTAGCGGCATCTTGGCAAGTAGCGCATGGTGGATAGGCAATGGCCACTTTCTTACGCTAGATATGGGTGTCAGCGCCTTCCTTACCTTTAGCCTATGCGGATTTTTATTGGCCCAAAGAGATGGTGCCAGTGCCAAAGAGAATCGCAACGGCATGCTCGTGGCTTGGGGCGCGATTGGTCTCGCGGTTTTATCCAAAGGCCTCATCGGGCTAGTGCTGCCAGGCATCGCTATTGTGGCTTATTCGATCATTTGCCGTGATCTTAAGCTTTGGACCAAGCTGCATCTCGTTAAAGGCCTAGCACTGGCGCTGTTGATTACCGTGCCTTGGTTTGTCAGCGTTTCTAAGGCCAACCCTGAATTCGCACAATTTTTCTTTATTCACGAGCACTTTGAACGCTTTTTAAGCACCGAACATCGCCGTGAAGGGCCACTGTGGTATTTTTTCCCGATTCTTGCCGTAGGCTTATTGCCTTGGACTAGCCTATTGCCGCAGGCATTAAAGAAAAGCTGGCAGAGCAATGAGCAATTTAAAACTAATCGTTTTTTATTGATCTGGGCGGTGTTTATTTTTGCTTTCTTTTCTAAATCAGGCTCCAAGCTACCTTCTTATATTTTGCCTATTTTCCCTGCGCTGGCCATGCTAATGGCGCAAACGCTCATGGATATCAGTGGCAAAGCCTTACGCTGGCACTTTGTATGGATTGCCGTACCAGGCCTTGTGCTGATTGGGGCCTATCCTTATGTCAGCACGATGGCGAGCGAACATACCCCACAAATCTATAACGCGGCTTATGCCGGCTGGTTAGTGGCGGCAGGGATTGTGCTTGCTGCAGGTGCAATTGCCAGCTTTATTCTGGCGGGCAAGGGCAAAAAAGAAGCAGCCATTGCCACAATGGCACTGGCAGGCTTAGTGGGGGGGCAATTGCCGATGATGGGGCACGAGTCTTACGCCTATACCAACTCTAGCTATCATTTAGTTGAAGCGATTAAACCGCACTTAACCGCCAACACCAGCCTTTATGCCGTACGTTATTACGATCAATCGCTGCCGTTCTATTTAAAGCGAACCTTGCAATTTGTTGATTATATTGATGAATTTGAAATGGGCCAAAAGTCTGAAGCCGATAAGCGCATTACGCTGGATGATTTTATCATCCGCTGGAATAGCGACGCTCAGCCTATTGCCATTTTGCAAACAGATACATTTAATGAATTACAAAAACGCGGATTAAGCATGAAAACGATTGCAAGCGACGCACGTAGAATGGTGATTGCCAAACCATGAAAGCCATTGAATTTGGATTGATTTTATTCGGCGTATTACTCAATGCCGGTGCGCAGCTTTTGCTTAAAGCGGGCACACGCACCATTGGGCAATTTGATTTCTCTATGGCTAATGCTTGGCCTATCGGCTTAAAAGTAGCCAGTAATCCGCACATTATTGGTGGCCTCTCCTGCTACGTGATCAGCGTGGTGGTATGGATTCTGGCGCTATCCCGCGTTGAAGTCAGCATTGCCTATCCAATGTTATCCATCGGCTATGTGGTGAATGCGGGCCTTGCTTGGTGGCTATTTGGCGAAGCGGTAACGCCAATGCGCCTCGTTGGCATTGGCATTATTATGCTAGGCGTGCTGTTGGTTGCAAAAAGCTAATGCTGCGTATTTATTTTGCACGCCTTGCTTGGGCCTATGTGGCTTTTATCTGGATCATGTCCTTGATTCCGATGAGTATGCCTGACGTGCCAAATAGCGATAAAATCGGCCACTTTCTGGCCTATGGCGTGTTAGCGCTGTGGTTTGGGCTGGTGCGCCAACAGAAACTAGGGCAGATTTTCTTGCTAGCCAGCCTGATGGGCGTTGCGGTTGAATTTGCCCAAGCCTTAACGCCCTATCGCAGCTTTGATACCCATGACATGCTGGCCAATGCCTGTGGTGCGCTACTGGGCACGTTGCTGGCGGCGGCACTACTGCGATTTTTGCCTCCTATTTTAAGAATACAAACGGACAAAACATGAGCGATTTTCTCCCCTTTACCCGCCCAAGCATTGACGAAGAAACCATTAACGACGTAGCCAATGTGCTGCGCTCTGGCTGGATTACCAGCGGCCCCAAAGTTAAAGCCTTCGAAGCGGCACTTTCTGCCTATTTTGGCGGCCGCCCAGTGCGCGTGGTGAATTCCGCAACCGGCGGCCAAGAAATCGCCCTCCGTTTAATTGATCTACAGCCGGGTGATGAAGTCATCACCACCCCAATGACTTGGGTTTCTACCACCAATGTGGTGCTCAATACCGGCGGCAAGCTGGTATTGGTGGATGTAGACCCCCTCACCCGCAATATTGATTTAGATTTAGTTGAAGCCGCCATCACCCCACGCACCAAGGCGATTATCCCCATTGATCTGGCTGGCCTGCCAGTTGATCGGGATCGCCTTTACGCCATTGCCAATAAACACGGCTTACGCGTTATTGAAGATGCAGCCCAAGCGCAGGGTGCAACATGGAAAAGCAAAAAAGTAGGCAGCTTTGGTGATCTTTGCTCGATTTCTTTTCATGCCAATAAAAACATGACCACCACCGAAGGCGGTGCGCTGGTTATGAATAATGAAGCCGAGGCGGCGCTGTTTGAAAAATGGCGTCTACAAGGCGTCACGCGCTTTCCTGACGGCAGCATGGATGTAGATCTACCAGGCGGAAAATTCAATATGACCGACGTAGCCGCCGCCATTGGCCTAGGGCAACTAAAGCAGCTCGATGGCTTTAATGCCAAGCGAAAAGAGCTTGCTCAAGCTTATTTCCGTTTGCTAGACACAGAATTAGGCTTAGAATTGCCGCCCGCTAACTTTGAAGACAGTAACTGGCATATGTTCCAGCCGCTGCTGCCCTTAGCAAAAATGAACATCAGCCGTGGTGAGTTTATCGCGCAAATGAAAGAAAAAGGCATCGGCATTGGTGTGCATTACCCTGTGCTGCATTTATTTACTTATTATCGCAAGCTGGGTTACACAGAAGACATGTATCCGCACGCAGAGCATATTGGCGCAAGCACCATTACACTACCGCTCTTCCCTGCCATGGAAGTGGCCGACGTAGAACGTGTTTGCATCGCTTTACGTGAAGTGATTGCCGCTAGCCTTAAATAACTGGGAAGGGGCATACCCCAATCCTATCAATTTAAGCGAACTGTTATTTGTAGAGCGGGTGCAACCCGCTAGCAATGCCGAAAAGCACGCGGCTTGCACCCCCCCCTACGCGTCAGGTTTTACAAAAAGAGAGTTCAATGAATCCCATCGTTTCTGTTGTCGTACCGGTTTATAACGAAGAAGACGGCTTACAAGCGCTGTTTGATCGCATTTATCCAGCGCTAGATGCCTTAAACACGCCTTACGAAATTCTGTTTATTAATGATGGTAGCCGTGATCGCTCGGCAGGCATCTTAAGCGCCCAGTACGATAAACGCCCTGATGTGACCCGCGTGATTATGTTTAATGGCAATTTTGGCCAGCATCGCGCCATTCTGGCTGGCTTTGAGCATTCACGCGGCGAGCGCATTGTGACGCTGGATGCCGACTTACAAAACCCACCCGAGGACATTGGCACTTTGCTGGTAGAAATGGATAAGGGCCACGACTATGTTGGCTCGATCCGCCGTCAGCGCAACGACAGCTGGTGGCGGCATGTAGCCAGCCGCAGCATGAACAATCTGCGCGAAAAACTGACTAAGATCAAAATGACCGATCAAGGCTGCATGCTGCGCGCCTATAGCCGCCGTATTATCGATACCATTAATCAGTGTCAGGAAATGCATACCTTTATCCCTGCGCTGGCTTACTCTTTCTCGCAAAACCCAACTGAAGTAGTGGTTGGGCATGAAGAGCGCTTTGCGGGTGAGTCTAAGTACTCCCTGTACAGCTTGATCCGTCTTAATTTTGATTTGATGACCGGCTTCTCGATTCTGCCCTTGCAATTATTTTCTATGCTAGGGATTTTTGTATCGCTGGGCTCGGGCGCGCTGTTCTTATTATTGGTATTACGCCGTATTTTTATGGGGCCAGAAGTGGGCGGGCTGTTTACCTTATTCGCCATTGCCTTCTTCTTAATTGGCATCGCCTTATTTGGCATTGGCCTGCTTGGCGAATATATCGGCCGTATTTATCATGAAGTGCGCCAGCGTCCACGCTATTTGATCGCCAATATTTTACAGTCTGATCCAGATCAAGCTAAAAAGGATGGCGCGTGAAATCAGCCGTTGTTTTTGCCTACCATAATGTCGGCGTGCGCTGCATCAAGGCGCTGCTGGCCGCAGGCATCGAGATCAAGCTCATTGTGACGCATCAAGACAACCCAAACGAGAACATCTGGTTTGGCTCGGTGGCGCAATTAGCGGCAGACTACGCCATTCCCTGCATCACACCGGACGACCCAAACACGGTAGAAGTTGAAGCGCAGATTGCGGCATTAAACGTTGATTTTTTATTCTCGTTTTATTATCGCAACATGTTAAAAGCAGCTTTACTGGCCGCGCCAAAAAGCGGTGCATTTAATATGCACGGCTCCTTACTACCGCAATACCGTGGCCGCGTGCCGATTAACTGGGCGATTATCAATGGCGAAACCCAGACCGGTGCAACGCTGCATGTAATGAATATCAAGCCAGATAACGGCCCCATTGTGGCGCAGCAAGCCGTGCCCATTTTTCCTGATGATACAGCGCAAGAAGTATTTGAAAAAGTCACCGTGGCTGCAGAAATTTGCCTAAGCCAAGCTTTGCCAGGGCTTATTGCTGGAAAAACTGATTTTAAGCAGCAAGATTTAAGTCAGGGCGCTTATTATGGTGGCCGCACAGCCAAAGACGGCCAGATAAACTGGCAAAAAAACGCAAAAGACATCCATAATTTGGTACGTGCTGTAACCGTACCTTATCCGGGCGCATTTAGTGACATTGATGGCAAAAAGCTAATTGTTTGGCGTACGCGGCAAATATTCACAAGCCAAACGACAGAGATCGAACCGATTACGCCGCTCATGTATGCTGATGGCAAACAAATCATCCTGCTTTGCAGCGATGGTGCTGCACTGTTAGTGCTGCATGCAGAATTCGCAGGGGAAACGCTGACGGGTGAGAATTTCATTCACCACTTTGGCGCATCTTCAATAGATTTACATTAGTGACCACGAAAATATAGATTTTCAAGGTCTCCATTAATACCTCCGGGAAAACACAATGAAAAAAGTCCTCATCCTTGGCGTAAATGGCTTTATTGGCCATCACTTATCCAAACACATCCTTGAAAACACCGACTGGGAAATTTTCGGTATGGATATGTACAGCGATAAAGTTTCTGAATTTATGGATAACAAACGCTTTCACTTTTTTGAAGGCGATATCACCATTAATCAAGAATGGATTGAATACCACGTTAAAAAATGTGATGTGGTTCTGCCATTAGTTGCCATTGCAACACCAGCCACCTATGTACAAGCGCCACTACGCGTATTTGAATTAGATTTTGAAGCCAATCTACCGATTATCAAATGGTGCGTAAAATATAAGAAACGCGTGGTATTCCCTTCTACATCCGAAGTTTACGGTATGTGTGAAGATGAAGCGTTTGATCCAGAAGAATCCAATATGGTGTATGGCCCAATCAACAAGCCACGCTGGATCTATGCTTGCTCTAAGCAGCTGATGGATCGCGTGATTGCTGCTTACGGGCAACAAGAAGGCTTGGATTACACCCTATTCCGCCCATTTAACTGGATTGGTGCTGGCTTAGATAGCATCCACACCCCAAAAGAAGGCTCTAGCCGTGTAATCACCCAATTCTTGGGGCATATTGTTCGTGGCGAGCCGATCAAGCTGGTGGATGGCGGCGCGCAAAAACGTGCGTTTACCTATATTACGGACGGTATCGAAGCACTGGTTAAGATTATTGACAATAAAGATGGCAAAGCCACTCGCCAAATTTACAATATCGGCAACCCAGTCAACAACTACTCGGTACGTGAGCTTTCAACCATGATGCTGGATCTGGCTAAAACTTACCCAGAATACGCAGAAATGGCGGCTAAAGTCACCGTTCTGGAAACCACTTCCGGCGAATACTACGGCAAGGGTTACCAAGACGTGCAAAACCGCGTGCCAAAAATCGATAATACCAAGGCCGATTTAAACTGGGCACCAAGCACCACGATGGAAGACTCCTTACGCGGCATTTTTGATGCTTACAAAGATCAAGTTGCTGCGGCACGCGAACTGGTTAATTAAGTTTTACCAAACGCATAAAAAGCCGCAGCATGCGGCTTTTTATGCGCTGAATGATTGTGCTAGCCCCAGCACCTGCTGTCGTTCGAACGGCTTGTTGAGTATTTTAATCAAATTCGCATGGCCCAAGCGCTGAGTGATTTCTTCCCAATTATAGTCACTGTAAGCACTGCAAATCACCACCGGCAAATCTGGATCGTGCTGCCATAAATGGCCAATAGTCTCTAAGCCACTCCAACCGCCGGGCATACACATATCCACAAAGGCCAAATCATAGGTATCCCCTTTGCTGTACGCATCCTGCAAATGCTGGCAAGCTACCTCCCCGCTGGATTCTAGATCAAGGATAAAAGTAAGTTCATCCCCAGTTATTACTTTACGATTAAATAATAAAAACTCAAGAGCATTGAGCTCAGCACTACCTACCGCTGTTTCAGGAGCCAGAATATCTCGGTAAAGCGCAAGATTCTCTAAATTATCATCGATCACTAAAATCCGTTTTTTAACCATGAGTCACCCCCTCCTTTAAACATGCAGGCAACTCCAGCGTAAAGCAGGCCCCTAGACCAAGACCTGCACTTTCAGCACGCAGCTTGCCGCCCATTTCCACCGCCCAATTTGCCGAACAATGCAAGCCAAGCCCGTGCCCCTCTCCTCGGGTACTGCTTCCTTGGTTAAACAGGCTAGCCAGTTGATCAGCCCCCATTCCTACTCCGTTATCTTGCACGCAGAGACTAATGCGTCCACATTCCTCCCTTATTCGTAATACAATTTGCTTTCTTAATGGCTCAGTTTCTGCCAGCGCTTGTGTGGCGTTATGTAATAAATTAACAAGTAGCTGTAATAGTTTGTGCCGATCAGCCAGTACCGCCACATCCCTCTCGTAATCCCGCTGAATAGTAACGTCTCTTAAATTGCAAAGTGAATCAGAGAGCACAATGGCCTGCTCCAGCATCGTATCTAGTGGGATCAGCTCACGAACGGCATTTGCAGGCTTAGCCGTGACCTCTCTTTGCCGAGCAATCACCTCGCCAGCATGATTGGCACTGCGCAATAACAGAGTCAGTTTATGCATTACATGCTGATGCTCGGTGGCCAACTGTTGAGCCAGCAAGCCAACAAAAGCGGGAATGGTTTTACCCCTTTCATCATGCAATAGAAACTCCGACATATCACCACGATGTTCATTAAGCAGCTCTGCCAGCTGTGCTAAAGATGGGCTCCGAGATTGAGCGACATAGTCTTGCAGCCCGCTGGTGGTCACGGTCACGCCATTCAGAGCATTGCCTAAGTCATGCAGCATGCCCGATGCCTGCATCCTCACCCCACCATCGTAAGCGGCCTGCTGTAATTGTTGCTGCATATGGCAAACCCGCAGCGCCAGCCGCACCCTAGCCCGCAGTTCTTCTGCGACAAAAGGCTTAGCAATATAATCATCGGCACCACTTGCCAAACCAGAAATACGGGCCTCGGCACCTCCCCTTGCCGTCAGCAAAATCACAGGTAAATGCGCCAGCGCTGGGGTATTTTTAATCTTGGCTAATAAAGAAATTCCATCCAGCTCTGGCATCATCACATCCGACAGCACCAAATCTACTGCTTGCCGCTGTAAAATACCCCAAGCCTGCTTACCATTAGCCGCGATTAACACCGTGCAATCCTTACACAACAAGTCTGCGATATAGGCACACATATCAGGGTTATCATCGATCACTAACACGCGCTCTGGCATGGCGTGCAATATGGCACTTTCAGTCGCCACAACAGGAACTTGAAAACGGGCCTGTTGTAAGGCTTTAGCAGAATCAAGGGGTACAGAGGCCATGCTAGTGGCTACCGCATTTCTGGGCAGGCAAACACTAAAACACGCGCCATGCCCCAGCTCGCTTTGCACGGCAACACTCCCCCCCATTTGCACGCTCAGCTCTTTGACTAGGGCCAGCCCGATACCCGTACCATGATAACGGCGTATTTCACCCTGATCCAATTGTGAGAAGCGCTGAAATAACAGTGGCTGCTGCTCTGCGGCAATCCCGACCCCCTTATCAATCACTTGCAATTGAAACCGGCGCTCATCAATGACATCGCCTTTCATCATAATGACCCCGCCATTAGGCGAGAATTTAAGTGCATTACTCAGCAAATTTAGCATTATTTTTTCTAATGCATTTCGATCCAACACAATGGTTTCCAGTGCAGGATCAAGGGCAAGGCGAATCGTGCATGCCCTGCTATTAGCCAGCTCAGTTGCTGAATCGATAATATTGAGCAACACCTCACGCACATTAATTTTTTCTAACTGCGGAATAAAAGCCCCCGCCTCCAGCCTTGAGTAATCCAGTACATCATTAACCCGATTCATCAGGAGCAAGGCGTTACGTTTAACCCGCTCGCACTGACCGCGCCTAGCAGGAGGCAGGACACTAAGTAATTCATCCAGCGGAGCCAAGATTAAGGTCAGCGGGGTGCGTAACTCATGACTCACATTGGCCAGAAAATGGCTCTTTGCCTCATTAGCCACTTCGGCCTGCGACAGTGCTTGTTGTAATGCATGATTAAGCCGAGTGTTGGCCCTTAAGGTGATAATTTGCCGCACAACAACCAGCAGCGTCACGATCGCCGTTCCCCAGCGCACATCACTGGCCAGCGCACCATTTTGCAAAAGCAAAACATAGCAGGCGAGTACAGCCAGATAGGGAAGCATATTTTTAAGCGGTGCACCTAGGGCAAGGGGCTTTTGCCATACGATGCGCTCTTCCAAACTAGCGTAACAAGAGGCCGCCAGCATGCAATTAAAGCCAATAAAAAACAAATTACCCCAAGAAAGTGTGACATCTCCCCCTGTTACCACCATATAAGACAGACTGACATCCCCTAAAACAACCATCACCACCGCTCCTATTAGCAGCAGCATATCTAAGGTATAGGGTGATTTTTGCACCAGTAAACAGCGTATCAATAAGGTAATAAAAATCAAATCTAATACGGGGTACGCCAGAGAAACCCAAAGCGCCAGCGAGTATTCCCCAAATGATGCGTAAATTGGATGCAAAATAAAATGAAAGGAATAGGTTACTACCGCAGCAATCACAATTCCCACATCCAGCATCAACTGAGGAGAATTTTGTCTGCTTTGCTGCGGCAACCTAGCAATAGCAACAATCAATACTCCACTACTCATTAAATAAAAGATATCGGCAAAAGAAGGGAAGGGTTTGTTGTGCTGGATGATTTCGATGTAATTCCAAATCATACTCGCCAGCAGATAAAGACTAACCACCAGTGCCAGATACAAGAGCGTGCGCTGCCTTGGCCGTAATACAACCGCATACCAGCATGCAATACAGGCGGGAATCAAAGGCAAGGTAAACAATACATCAGCAATTTCTTTATGCTGCTCAATAGGCCCCCAGCGGCCAAACATCCAGGCAAAAAACACTAGATAAAAAAATGCACTGGCCTGCAACATCCAAACCGCCATCTTTTTAATGCGCTGCTCAGAACTCATGATTGCTACTCCAGCCAACTACACTTGAGCAAACGCTAATATGAGCAAAAAAACAAGCGCCTTATGCCCTAAGTGATGACAAAGGGTGATGGCCTGCTGTCAAGATAAAAAGCTCTCTATTGAGGCTAAAACACATCCACAACACAGGCCAGTAAAATCATTTGTCATGCACAGGTAAGCTGATAGAATCGCCCCTCCCTACAACACTGGAGCACGCCATATGTCTTTCTCCTTAGCTCACAAATGGCATGGTTTGGGTCCTGCTTTTTCATTTTTGTTATTAAACGATATTTTGGCCGTGCTCTCTTTAACCACGGGCAATGTAGCCATCAGCTGGTGGATTGTGACCACAGGCGGTGCCGCTGATTTATCTATTTTTGGGATTAGCGCTGCACTAACTATGCTACTGGCTCTACCTTTATTGTCTGCACACGGGGATCGCTTTCCCAAATCACGCATTATGGCGTGGGGCCTGCTCGCCGCCGCAATCACCGCGCTGGGGCTGGCCTTGATGGCTAGTATTGGGTATTACCGGATCTGGCCTATTATTTTGGTTTACTCGATTGATGTAATTGCTTTCTCTATGGTATTACCCGCAGTAAGCAGCATTGCTGCCGATTTAACCCCACCGGATCGCCTATCTGACGCGTTAAGCTTACAAAAAAGCGCGCAGTCTTTAGGCCGTTTAGCTGGGCCAGTGGTGGGCGGTGCAATAGTTGCGCTCAGCAATGTAGCCTTTGCGCTATGGGTTTATACCGCTCTGCTATTCATTGCCGCCCTTTCTGCCTTTGCCATTGCACCGATTAAACCCGCCAGCAAGCAAAGCGGCCATTGGAGCGCAGAAGTGCGTGCAGGTCTCACCGCCAAATGGAAAATCCCCATTGATCGCAACTGGACGATTTATGCATTTTTTTGCATGGCATTTCTTTCCCCCGCACTGGGGATGCTGCTCCCGCTAAAGGTTCATTCCCTACATTTGGGCGCTAACTGGCTAGGCGCAACCGAGGCAGCTTTAGGCCTAGGGATGTTGCTCGGGGCATTTTGGGGTGCAGCAAAAGCAATCCACTGGCAAGGACGCTTTAAAGCGTCTTTACTCGCCATTAGCACGGTTGCGCTCTGCCTGATGGGCGTTGCATTAAGCCAACAAGGCTGGATGTTAACCCTAGGGTTTGGCATTACCGGTTTTGTGATGTCGATTAGCCAACTGGTTGGACAAACCCACCGCCAACTGGCCGTTCCGGATCATTTTCGCTCGCGGTTTTCTTCAGTCAATTTCATGGTAATGAATCTTTCCGCCATGCTGGGGCCAGCCATTGCAGGAGCTGCCTTGGGTGTTTTCGAGGTAAGCACCGTCTACGCCGCTTTTGGCTTTGCTTTGCTCTTGGTTTCCATCTCTTTTCCCCTCGTTCCTGGGATTCAGCATTTTTTATCCCTAGACCATAACGAAGTAAAAGGCTGGTATGGTAAACAACACCCTGAGCTATTTGGCTTAGCGCCACAAAAACAACAGGAGACGAGGTAGGTATTTTGCAATAAATCTTCTAATCTCACGCAAATCAGAGTCATCATTCCCGCGTTCGAGCCTGCCCTTGAAGGCTTTAGTCAGGCGCGGCAACCCAGTGGCACTGCTGGATTACCGACAAAAGCACTCGGGGATGAGGCTTTTTTAGCCAGCCTAAAATGCAATAGAATATTTGGTTTGCTACTTAGTTACATAAAATGGCTTTTCCCACGAAACATACAAAAATCACGAGTATGTAAAAGTGATACCACTAAAACTAACGGGCAAGATAAACCTCGACACGCCCCTGCTTGGCGGCCTATTGGGTGTCATTCGAGCTTTTTGTGGGTAAAAAATTGTTTCTACTCTATTCATTTTCTGTGTGATTTTTGTTGATATAGATATAGCCGCTTAAATTTAGGCTTTTTCTTGATTGGCGATAGGGCCAGAGAAGCGGATAATGCCGACTCTGCCATATATGCCGTTCTGGATTCGTAAAAACATGTCTATTCGATTCATTTCCCGAATCAATCAACTATTGCACACCGCCCGTTTGATCTGGCTTTGCCCTGCTTTTATCTTAATTGTATTGCTTGGGTTTAATCGTCATATCGGCTTGGCCGCTTGGCTTTGCGCTTTTTTTGCTTTAGAACGCACTTGGCAGCCCCAAAAACTATCTAGCATTGAATATCTAGGATTTGCAATTACGCTTTGCACCTTGGCTGCAGGCCAAAGCTTGCTGAACTATTCAGCCATCCTTTCTGCCCTGCTTTTTTCGCTGGGCTTGGGCGTTGGCGTTCCACTTTGGCGGCAAAAACCATGGAGCGATATTCTTGAGCACACAGGGCTAGCGATAGAGCAAGGTTGGCACGCCATAGCAACTGGAATTAAAGCGCAATTTGAACCGCTGCCTGAGCAAGAAGAATCTGAAGAGGCCAACCATGCCAATGAATGGGATGCTTTCGACGACGAAGAAGAACTCGGCGAAAAAACACTGCCGGCTAGCCATCGGGAAACAAGCACGCCACCAGCCGTAAAAGAAGCCATTGTAAGGCCAGCCACTGCGCCAGCGCCCCAGTCTTTGGCCGTTGGCCCTACTATCACAGTGAGCCTTAGCAGCCAGCCGCCGATTAAAAGCACTGAATTGTTTCAGCACTTTCGTGCGCCTGCCCAAGCCATAGCACCGGTCACTCAGGCCGCAGCGCTGGAGCCGCACTTTACCCCTACTGCCAGCCCTTTTACTGCGCCGTCGCTCGCGGCCATGCCCAAGGCCGCCAGCTTGCCTTTAATCGATTTATCCCAAATAAGGCAGCATCTACAAAACGATCATCGGGTAAAAAGCCATAACGATCGCCCAAGGCAAGTAGAGCCAAGCGCACTGCCTTTAATTGAGGCAACCGAGATTCGTCAGCGTTTATCCGCAATTCATGGCAAACCCGCTGAACCAGCGCCGCTACCTAGCCGCAGCCCCAAAGCAGCAGCCCCGCTGAGTAGCAGCCCGCGCTTATTTCAGCTAGAGCCTAAAACGCCTCCCCCTGCGAGCCCAAACCCGCCGATCAGAATTGAGCCTACGCTAGATGAGGCACTACTTAGCCCAATCGGCCTAGATTCCCCCATCGCCACCGAGGCGGTTCTAAGCGATAGCACTGTCGCCACCGTAGCGGACTGGGAGCCAAGCGAAACCATTACACTGCAACCCATCGTTGAGACCGCTACTGCGCCCATCCCTGATCCAGAGTCACGCGCCTTGGCGGCGTTCCTCACCCAAGCTATGACGGCTCCCTTTGCCGTAACGAGCACGCCAGTTACGACGACAGAGCAAACGCCAGTGGCTGAGATATCGGCCCCGACAGTTAAGCTGGCAGAAGCTATGTTAGCTATTCCTCCAGAAACTCAATTGACAGCGCCAAAGCTAGCCATTAGTCCAGAGTATGAATTTGTCACGCACAAGCTGATGACAGCAGCAGAGCCAGAAACTACAGCGCACAACGTAGCGCTCACACCAAAACTTGAGCTACCAGCAGCCGTATTAGCCCTTACACCAGAATCTGAATTCAGCGCTCCTTCGTTAAGGATTGCGGCAGAATCTGAATTAACAACATCTAAGTTTGTAACTACGCCAGAGCATGGTTTAACAGCATCTCAGCTTGTAACTGCAACAGAATCTGCGTTAACAGCGCCTCAATTTACCACTGCAACAGAGCATGAATTAGCAGTGCCTAAGTTTGCGACTGCACCAGAGCATGACTTAACAGCAACTAAATTTGCGACGGCAACAGAGCATGAACTCACTTGGTCCAAGCCACCTGCCCCTCAACCGCTCCCCCTTGCCGAGCCCATGCACTACAGCGATGACTTTATGCCATCGCTCAGCTTACTGCATCCGCCAGACCCTGAGATTGAAACCATCAGCCAAGACGACCTCCTAGACCGTGGCATCTTGATTGAAGAAAAACTAGCAGAATTCCGCGTAAAAGCATCTGTACTCGATGCCTACGCGGGCCCCGTCATTACCCGTTACGAGATTGAGCCCGCGATTGGCGTGCGCGGCGCGCAGATTGTTAATTTAATGAAAGACTTGGCACGGGCGCTGGGGCTGGTTTCTATCCGCGTGGTAGAAACCATCCCTGGCAAGACTTGCATGGGACTGGAGCTGCCTAACCCAACAAGGCAAATGATTCGCCTTTCCGAGATTCTATCCTCGGATGTTTACCAGCAAAATCAAAGCAAGCTCACCATTGCCCTAGGCAAAGACATTACCGGCGCACCAATTGTGACCGACCTTGCCAAAGCACCGCATATGCTGGTGGCGGGGACCACCGGCTCGGGTAAATCGGTGGGCGTAAACGCCATGATTTTGTCCTTGCTGTATAAAGCCACGCCGGAAGAAGTGCGCTTTATTATGGTCGACCCAAAGATGCTGGAATTATCCGTTTACGACGGCATTCCGCATTTATTAGCCCCTGTCGTCACCGATATGAAACTCGCCGCCAACGCCCTGAACTGGTGTGTGGCCGAGATGGAAAAGCGCTATCGCCTCATGAGCACCTTTGGTGTGCGTAATCTAGCAGGCTTTAATCAAAAGCTGAAGGAAGCCGAGCAACGCGGCGAGCGCCTCACCAATCCATTCTCACTGACACCCGATGAGCCAGAAGCGCTGGAGCACCTACCCTTTATTGTGGTGGTAGTCGATGAGTTTGCTGATTTAATGATGGTGGCTGGCAAAAAAATTGAAGAGCTGATTGCCCGCCTCGCACAAAAAGCCCGCGCTGCTGGGATTCATTTAATCTTAGCCACCCAACGCCCTTCGGTAGACGTGATTACTGGCCTAATTAAGGCCAATATACCGACACGACTGGCCTTTCAAGTATCTAGCAAGATTGATAGCCGTACCATTTTGGACCAGATGGGCGCAGAAGCCCTGCTAGGCCAAGGCGATATGCTGTTTTTGCCGCCCGGCACCGGCTATCCACAGCGTATTCACGGCGCTTTTGTTGACGATAACGAAGTACACCGTGTAGTCGAGCATTTAAAA
This sequence comes from Iodobacter sp., assembly GCF_025352645.1. GTDB lineage: Bacteria > Pseudomonadota > Gammaproteobacteria > Burkholderiales > Chitinibacteraceae > Iodobacter. The sequence continues at coordinate 56,967 of NZ_JANXSO010000074.1, forward strand.
CAATTTGGCGAGCCACGCTATATCGATGGCATCTTAAATGGTGGTTTTGATGCCGAGGCCAGCGCATCCAATATCAATAACAATAATGAAGGCGGCGAAGCCGATCCCATTTACGATGAAGCCGTGGCGCTGGTACTAAAAAGCCGCCGCGCTTCTATCTCGGCCGTGCAACGCCAGCTTAGAATTGGCTACAACCGCGCCGCTAGGCTGATCGATCAGATGGAAAACGCCGGCATCGTCAGCCAGATGGAAAGCAATGGCAATCGAACCGTGCTAGCACCGCCAAGCGCCGAGATTTAAGCCATGTTTACCATCCGCTTCGATATTCTAGAGAACGAAATAGAGTTTTCAGCCATCCGTGCCCAAGGCAGTGGCGGGCAGAACGTGAACAAGGTATCGAGCGCGGTGCATCTGCGCTTTGATATCCCCGCCTCATCCTTGCCCTCCTTACTCAAGGAGCGGCTATTAGCGCTGGGCGATTCGCGCATCAGCAAAGATGGCGTTATCGTTATCAAGGCACAGCAATACCGCAGCCAAGAACAAAACCGCGCCGACAGCATTCAACGCCTTAACGAGCTAATCGCCAGTGCCGCCACCATCGCCACACCCCGCAAAGCCACCCGCCCAACGCGCGGCTCACAAACTCGGCGCTTAGATAGTAAAAATAAACGCGGATCGATTAAGGCCTTGCGTGGCAGGGTCAGCGACTAACGGCTATTAGATGATTTTTGGAATCTTTGCAGCCTCGCTGCCATCGAGCAATGCCAAGGCACAAGTAAAAAACCAGCGACTTGGCTTAATGCCCATACAAGCCTCACTCTGATCCAGCCGGCAACAGCACTCGGGTTGCCCCCTGCCAAAAGGCCTGATCCAGCCGCCATTCTTTTTTGAGCTGCGGCTGCTTAGGGTTCGCCAAACGAATCGACAATAACGGTGGTGCATTGGCTGGGGTGGCGATTTGCCAACTGGCTAGGGTGTGCTCCCTGCCCACACGCCACAGGCTGTTATCAGGGCCTGCATTTTGGTCTTGGCTAAAGGTGGCAAAATCATTTAAACGGTAAGGGGCGCTAGCATTAGTGAGCAAGCTACGAATCCTCGCCAACCGCGTTTCACTGCTTTTGCCAATTTTGTAATTGCAATCCGCCAACTCATCGCTCAGATAATGATTGGTATGACTCATCACTCCCTGGGACTGGCTTTGCAGCGTGTAGCGGCCATCCTTGCCAATTTCGACTTGCAAAAGCTGGCTATGGTCGCTAATCAGTAAAAATACCGGCCCACTCTTGCTAAAGCGCTGCTCTGCGCGGGCCAGCACATCGGCAATATGATGATCCTTACGCAAAATGTCGCCGATCAGATTTCTTGTACCGCCTTGCGCCTCTCGCTCTTCCCGAGACAAACTACCTGCCATTGCGCCCACTACCGACAAGCCAAACTCATTCGCCCCCGCCTTCAGCCCTGGCACCGAGCCATCGTCGGCATACAACCCCACATAAGCCGCGCCCTGCTTAGGGTGAACGAGGCGGACAGACTGCACATGATCAGGTTGCCAATCGCGATTTTTAGCCAGCAAGGTGCCGCCACCTGCGGCCTCACCTACCGCCCCCCAAAGGGTACAAGCCTGAACAGGCCGTATAAAAAAAAGCAAGCCTAAGAGTAGCAAACGCCGCATCGTCAACCCCTTTAATGATTCAACAACTGATGTTATGCACAAAGGCACTTACTTGACTTAATTTGCGTTCAATCTACTAAATTAGGGCAAGGATGATTCTCATTGAAAACATTTGATTGAATCAAAGAATGAACAATTACAACGCGCCAACTGCCTGTGTTTTTCGTAGACGACGCATTGTTTGACCTTACTGCATGCCTTCCGTTAAATAAGGGATGTTGCTTCCGCAGCAGGCGCTATTTTTGCTAAATGTTTAAGTACTTGCGCCGCAGCCACAAAGCCAAAGCAGCCTGTTACGGCCACCGACGCGCCAAAGCCACCTTCACAACCCAAGCCCAAAGCCGCATCGCCCACGGCGGGCTTTTGAGTACAGATACTGCCATCTGCCTGCGGATAAACCAGTTGCTCGGTGGAATAAACGCATTCCACGCCCATTTTTTTACCCTGCTGCGCAAAACCATATTCACGGCGCAAGATTGAGCGCACTTTTGCTGCCAGCGGATCGTTTATCGTTTTAGATAAATCCACCACGGCAATTTGGCTAGGGTCGATCTGCCCGCCCGCGCCGCCCGTTGTCACCAAGCGAATTTTGCGCCGTTTGCACCAAGCAATCATCGCCGCCTTAGTTTTGACCGAATCAATGGCATCAATAATGGCGTCGTAACCACGACCTAAAGTTTCTTCAAAATTATCAACACTGACAAAATCTTCGATCATATCCACGATGCATTCTGGATTAATCTGAACAATTCTCTCAGCCAGTGCGGCTACTTTCATCCGCCCATAATTCCCTTCCAAGGCGGGTAGCTGACGATTGGTGTTAGATACACAAATATCATCCAAATCGATCAGCGTGATATGGCCAATACCAGAGCGCGCCAAAGCCTCGGCCGCCCAAGATCCCACGCCACCCACACCCACAACACACACATGCGCTTGCCTAAATTGCGCTAATGCCGCAATGCCATACAAACGGGCAATACCGCCAAAACGGCGTTCAAAAGAAGTATCCAAAATTCAACCTTATCTTATTACAAACGCAAAAACGCCCCGAAGGGCGCTTTATTCTAGACTTACCACATTACTCAAAGTTCAACTTTTAGCAGCCCTTCGTTTAGGCGCAGGCTTTGCCACCTCTACCTCAACGATAGTCTCTTCTGCGGCTGCCGCAGGTGGATCGGTTGGCAAAGGGTCATCGCTGGGCACATCCCCTTCCTTGCCGTAACCTGGCATACCCATACCGGTAAATAAATGTCTGGCGCGATCTTGCAACTGTTGCTGCATATCCACAAACATTGACGTACTGCTTTCAAGATAATTATTCATCATACTTTGCATGCCTGGGCCTTGAAACTTCATAAAGTCCCCCCACAGATTTGCATTTGAAAGCATCGGGTTTTCGCCGGTAATCACCGACTTAGCCTGTGTCTGTAAGCGACCTTGCATTTCAGCAAAAAGTTGCATGTTTTTTTCTAAGTAATTCCCCATGACACCTTGCATTGCATTCCCGTAAAAGCGAATGATTTGCGTAAGTACATCATAAGAAAACATAGGCATTCCGCCAGCTTCTTCTTCCATAATGACTTGTAGCAACACACTGCGAGTGATGTCTTCACCACTTTTAGCATCCACAATTTGAATATCAATATTATCCAAAACCAGCTGTTTTACATCCACCAAAGTGATGTAACAGCTCGTGGCCGTGTCATATAGGCGGCGGTTTGGATACTTCTTGATAACGCGTTTTTCCACGCTCATAAGTGCTGCCTCGTGTGTATATTATTTGTTATTGAGAAGAGGATAGTCTGGACTATCTATTCATGCAACATGTTGCGATGCACAATTTTATTGACAATCGTAAAAGCCTATTCCAGAATAAGCACTGATTGTGCACTGCATCATATTTAAGTGTGCAACTCGCTACCAAAACCCACAAAACTGAACGACAGAAAGGATCATTGAGATGACTACTGCACAGCAACAATTCTCCGCGTTCGCGACCGAGCAAGTTGAAGTGGCACTGCGTTTTGCACGCATTTCCATTGATTCTGCCGAACGTATCATCAAGCTGCAAGTTGAAGTAGCAAAAAGCACACTAGAAAGCAACGCAAAAAGCGCAAATGCGCTAGTTGCCGTTAAAGATGCTCAAGAAGCTTTAGCATTGCGTCAAAAACTGGCTGAATCATCGATCGAACAAGCCACCAATTACTCACGCAGCCTGTACGAAATCACTTCACAAGCACAAGCTGAAACTTCGCAACTGGTTGAAGAACGTACGACTGCTTTCAATAAGCATGTTGTATCTGGTTTAGATCAATTTGTTAAATCTGCCCCTGCTGGTACAGATGTAGCGGTTGCTGCTGTTAAATCAACACTACAAGCCACTGCAGCTGCAGTGGATAGCCTGACAAAAGCTGCAAAGCAAGTCGCTGACTTTGCTGACGCTTCAGTTAAAGCTGCTGGCACGGCAACTGCAGATGCAGTTAAGACTGCTGCAAAGAAAACTAATGGTGCAAACAACGCTACTGCTGCTTAAAACAGCCCGTGCGTGATAACGCACTGGCTACTCTAAAAGGCCACGAGCATATTCGTGGCCTTTTTATATTTAAATGACTTCACGTACATTAACACTTCTTTTTTGCTTTTACCCCCCCTCTGAAGGATCAAGAGGTCTTGCCACGGTCGTTGAGCCTTCAATGAGTAAGATGGGTGGGTCAAGCACGCCATCAATAAAAAAGCCGAGCTAATAGCTCGACTCGCAAAGAAAGGTGATTCTTGCCGAGCTTGCCCTGCAAGCCTTTCGAAAATCACAGGCCACCACCTACACCGTAAGCGGTGGCCTTGGATATTACTTAGCGCTAACCGTATCGGCGATATCGCTATAGCGCTTGATTTGATCAAAATTCAAGTAGCGATACACTTCGTCGGATTTTTGCGCAAGAATCCCGATATTCGCAAGGTATTCCTCGTTCGTCGGAATCTTACCCAGCATGGCACAAACCGAAGCCAGCTCGGCCGAGCCCAGATAAACGCGGGTATCAATCCCTAAGCGATTTGGGAAGTTACGTGTCGATGTCGAGAACGCAGTCGAGCCCTTACGCACCTGTGCTTGGTTACCCATGCACAATGAGCAACCTGGCATTTCCATACGCGCGCCAGTGCGGCCTAATACGCCGTAATGGCCTTCTTCCGTCAGCTGCTGTGCATCCATTTTGGTTGGCGGAGCAATCCATAGGCGAACGGGAATATCGCTCTTGCCTTCAAGCAGTTTTGAAGCCGCGCGGAAGTGCCCGATATTGGTCATGCATGAGCCAATAAACACTTCATCAATCACGTCACCGGCTACTTCTGACAAGAATTTCACATCATCAGGATCGTTCGGGCAAGCCACGATAGGCTCTTTAATATCGGCCAGATCAATTTCGATAATGGTGGCGTATTCAGCGTCTGCATCAGGCTGCATCAGCACGGGATCTGCCAGCCATTCTTCCATGGCAGCAATTCGGCGAGCCAGTGTACGGGCATCAGCGTAGCCTTCAGCAATCATCCATTTCATCAGGGTGATATTAGAAGTCAGGTACTCTGCAATTGGCTCTTTATCCAACTGCACCGAACAACCTGCAGCAGAGCGCTCAGCAGACGCATCAGACAATTCAAATGCTTGCTCAACTTTGAGCTTAGGCAAGCCTTCAATTTCTAAGATGCGGCCAGAGAAAATGTTTTGTTTGCCTTTCTTTTCAACGGTCAGCAGGCCTTGCTTGATCGCGTAAAGCGGAATGGCGTTCACCAAATCACGCAGGGTGATACCTGGCTGCATTTCACCTTTAAAGCGCACCAGCACCGATTCAGGCATATCTAGCGGCATTACACCTGTTGCCGCAGCAAACGCCACTAAGCCAGAGCCTGCAGGGAAAGAAATACCAATCGGGAAGCGGGTGTGGCTATCACCACCTGTGCCCACGGTATCAGGCAGCAGCAAGCGATTCAGCCACGAGTGAATCACACCATCCCCCGGACGCAGCGATACACCACCGCGCGTTGAGATGAACTCTGGCAATTCATGGTGCATTTTTACATCAACCGGCTTAGGGTAAGCAGCGGTATGGCAGAACGACTGCATCACCAGATCAGCAGAGAAGCCAAGGCAGGCCAAGTCTTTTAGCTCATCACGGGTCATCGGGCCGGTGGTGTCTTGTGAGCCAACCGAAGTCATGCGTGGCTCGCAATACGTGCCAGGACGAACGCCAATCACGCCACAGGCTTTACCCACCATCTTCTGCGCTAAGCTATAGCCCTTGCCAGAATCTACTGGTGCAACTGGGCGCTTAAATACATCAGATGCCACTAAGCCCAGCACTTCACGCGCTTTATCGGTTAAGCCACGGCCAATAATTAGCGGGATACGGCCACCGGCACGCACTTCATCGAGCAATACATCGGTTTTTAGGCTGAAGGTAGAAACCACAACGCCGTTTTTCTCAACCTTACCTTCTAGCGGATAAACATCGATCACATCGCCGGTTTCAAGGGCAGAGACATCCACTTCAATCGGCAAAGCACCCGCGTCTTCCATGGTATTAAAGAAGATCGGGGCAATTTTTGTACCAAGGCAAAAGCCACCGAAGCGCTTGTTTGGTACATAAGGAATATCATCACCGGTAAACCATAGCACCGAGTTGGTCGCTGATTTACGTGAAGAACCCGTACCCACCACATCGCCAACATAAGCGATTTTATGGCCTTTGGCTTTAAGGGCATCCAACTGTTTGATAGGGCCCACGCTACCTGGCTGATCCGCTTCGATGCCTGGGCGTGGGTTTTTTAGCATGGCTAAGGCATGCAATGGAATATCTGGGCGTGACCAAGCATCTGGCGCAGGAGATAGATCATCAGTATTGGTTTCGCCAGATACTTTAAATACGGTCAGCGTAACTTTCGCTGGCACCGCTGGGCGGCGAGTAAACCATTCTGCATCCGCCCAAGATTGTAAAACTTGCTTAGCAAAGGCATTACCCGCATCCGCTTTAGTTTTAACATCATGGAATGCATCAAACATCAGTAATGTTTTAGATAAAGCAGCAGCTGCAATCGCAGCCACTTCTGCATCCTCTAATAAATCGACCAAAGGGGCGATATTAAAGCCACCTAACATGGTACCAAGTAGCTCAGTCGCTTTAGCGCGGCTGATTAAGCTGCATACTTCAGTGCCATGAGCCACAGCGGCAAGATAAGACGCTTTTACTTTAGCTGCGTTATCTACGCCCGCTGGAACGCGGTAAGTAATTAAGTCGACAAGAAAGGCCTCTTCACCTTGAGGCGGGTTTTTCAGCAGCTCGATGAGATCGGTGGTCTGCGAAACATTCAGTGGAAGCGCTGGGATACCCTGTGCTGCGCGCTCTGCAACATGCTGACGATAGACTTCTAGCACGGTTGGACCTTTCAAGTGATGATGGGAAAATGCCTGGCAAATATCAGACTAGTGACATTTTACCTGTCTGGCTTTTAGATGTGAATCAAAGTGTAACGACTTTTGTTGCACTACAATAAAAAAGCAAGGCACTGCGCCATGCCGCTCGTCCCACAGCAAAGTAGGCGAAGACGATTTAGCTTGCGCTTTTTTTTGTCTATCGGTATGATCCGCAACCTTCTTTGTGCTTTAGCACAAACCTCCATCGTACCCTGACCTTCCCCCGCCTGTGCTGTATGAGATGCGGATTGACCGGTTAGCGTCGATGTAACGCTGACGGCCGGTTTCCGTATTTAATTCCGGAATGCGCCCGTCTTCCCGCTCGCCGGGATATATTCAAAGGAATATTCATGCCACATCGCGAAACTCATTCTGATACCCCTGTAAACGCTTTTGCCGAAATGGGCCTTGCCACCGAATTGGTGCAAGAATTAGCTAAGCTCGGTATCACTACCCCTACCCCAGTGCAAGCCGCTGCAATTCCACAATTAATGGCTGGCCATGATGTGATGGCTTCTGCGCAAACGGGTACAGGTAAAACTGCAGCATTCTTGCTGCCAGCACTGCACAAACTATTTAAGCCAGCTAAGCACAATGCGCGTGGCCCACGTGTACTTGTTCTTACTCCTACACGTGAACTTGCTGAGCAAGTTGCTAAAGTAGCTACAGATTACTGCAAACTGATCCCACGTTGCAAGGTTGCTTGCGTAGTGGGTGGTGTTCCTTACCCTGTTCAAAACCGTATGCTAGCCCAGCCTTACGATGTATTGGTAGCTACTCCAGGTCGTTTATCTGACCTGATGCGTGGTGGCCGTATCGATTTCGCTCGCTTAGATATGCTGATTCTGGATGAAGCCGACCGCATGCTAGACATGGGCTTTATTGATGAAGTAGAAGCCATTGTTTCTGCAATGCCTAAAGATCGCCAAACTGCATTGTTCTCTGCCACATTATCAGAAACAGTACAGCGCTTTGCTGGCCCAATGCTGCGTGACCCACGCTTAGTAGAAATGGAAGTTACTGCAAGCGCTCAGCCACAGATTGAACAAGCTGTTCATTACGCTGACGGTTACGAGCACAAGCAAAAACTGGTTGCTGCCCTGTTAAAAGAAGCCAGCGAAACACAATCGATTGTGTTTACTGCAACTAAAGCAGACGCCGACGGCCTTGCTGAATGGCTGAAGCTGGAAGGCTTCCGCGCTGCAGCAATGCACGGTGACTTAGCACAACGTGATCGTCGCCGCACTTTAGATCGTCTACGTCGCGCTGAAATTGATATCTTAGTTGCAACTGATGTTGCTGCGCGTGGTATTGACGTTGCAGGTATTGGCTTGGTATTAAACTTTGACCTGCCACGCTTTGCAGAAGACTACATCCACCGCGTTGGTCGTACTGGCCGTGCCGGTCGTACTGGTAAAGCCATTTCGCTGGTAACTAAAAACGATTTCATGCTGCTGACACGCATTCGTCGTCGCTATAACATCGATTTCGGTACTGTATCTATGCCAGGTCTTGAAGCACGCTTCAAGCCAGGCCAAGGCGGCGGCACAGGCGGTGGCTTCGGCGATCGTAAGCCATCAGGCGGCTACAAAGGCAAGCGCCCACAAGGTGGCGGCGGTTATGCTGGCGCTGGTGCAGGTAATGGCGGTGGCCGTGGTGGTTACGCTGGCAATAACAGCAATAGCGGCGGCTACGGCGACAAACGTCATAGCGATTCTCGTGGTGGTGGCGATGCGCCACGCGGCGGTGAATCACGTGAAGCGCGTGGTAGCTTTGGTGGCGGCGCAAGCAACCCAAATAGCAATCCAGGCAGCTTCCGCAGTGGCAGCCGTGATAGCGGCGCACCACGCGCAGAGCGTCCAGCAAGCACTGGCGAAACACGTCAACGCCGTGCTAGCTGGTAAGCTATCGTCTATCAGTTAAATCTCAAGCCCGTCTTGAATGCTCAATACCACATTCAAAGCGTGGCGAATTAGATTAGTAGCAGCCCATCCTTTTGATGGGCTGTTTTTACTTTCGAGCTACGCCGTGAAAGATGCCATTTTAATTCGCCCCTTTACTCCTAGCGACATCCAGTCGCTTATGGGGATTCAAAGCGCTTGTTATCCTGCCAACCTACTCGAAGAAGCAGAGCACCTTACCGCTAAACACCAGCAATCTCCATCAAGCTGCTGGGTGGCTACCCAACACCAGCACATACTCGCCTATTTACTGACTCACCCTTGGTCAGGCGATACCCCACCCGCTCTAAACGCGCCACTCCCCACTCCAAATCAATCTTGCGATATTTATTTTATTCACGATCTTGCCGTGCACCCAAGCGCACGAGGATTAGGACTTGCTCAGCAGCTACTCGATACAGCCTTAAAATGGGCCAGACAAGAAAAATTACAAAAAATACGCCTAATTGCCATCGCTGGCGCAGCAGACTTCTGGATAAAACAAGGCCTTAGCCCTGTAAAAAATGTAAATAAAGACTTATCTCGCAAATTAGCCGATTACGGCACGGATACGCATTACCTTGAAGCCGCCATTTAGACCCAAAAACAAACCACCTAAACTAAATTAAGAAAATAAGCGCACATACTCAAATAAAACGAACCTTTGTTAAAGATGAGAACATGAATAAAAGACCTCGCACCGTTCGTCGCAGCCGTGGTGCTGCTGAAGTAGATGAATTAATCCACATCGCCACCAGCCTTGGCGTTTCATGCACACTTGCAGAGGATCGCTTCTGGCAAGACAAACTAGCCAGCTTAGTCAGTGAGATTTTGCTCGATGAGGATGAAGAAACGCTCAATGCCGCACTCGATACGCTCTCCAAAACCGATCCTCAGGCGTGGAATGAACTGGCAGATATCGTAGAAGCCTGCACCGAAACCCATACCATCCTTATTGATAAAAACGAATACCAAGCCATTATGTTTGCCGTGCCTTTACTGGCATGGTCACGCTTTAATATCCCCGCTGGGCCACTAGGGGATGAGCGTATTACTAGCCTGCGCGAGCATTTAAGCAAGCATGTGTTTGTTGAAGGCGCAAAGCTATCGCTAGCAGATTTTTTATTTAGCCCCGATCAGCTCCCACAAGGCTATTGCAACACGGCAAAATTAAGTAAATTACTGGCAAACTTAACCAGCAGCAACGGCACCTTAATGTGCGAACAGGCCAATAATGCAGAGCCAAGCGCGTTTTTAACCGATACACGTTATTTATTAGGCGCTATTGCTGCTCCTAAAGGCAAAGCGGTGTTTCGTTGGCAAGAAGAAAATAGCTCACGCAAAGATATTTTGACGCAATGGCAAAAACAAGGCCTCAATTCGCTGCAATCTTTGTTTGCTGGCTGCGCAATGGAGTCCCTTCTGCCCATTTCTTACTTTGCCGCATGGCGAGAATCCGACCGCGCATCGAGAGCTTATTCTTTGCGCGCATCTGTCTCTTTCTTACAACTTTTACTTAGCGTAGAAGCCAGACAACTCACCTGCGTAATTGCCGCCTGCCACGGACGACGCCTAGAAGAGTATCGCGTAGGCTTTGTTCGCCGCAATGAAGAACCCATGCTGCATGGCGTAGTCTGGCCACTACTCGACGGCGAAGACGAGCACACCGATTGCATCGCAGAAATCGAAGCCATTTTGCGTGAATCAGGCATTACCGATATTGTCGTTCATGAACACTCGTTTCCGATGGATCAATGTGACGATTGCGGCACTCCACTTTTCCCTAATTTAGATGGGGATTTAATCCACACCGAAACACCAGAATCTAGCGACACCCCCTCCCCACACTTGCATTAAGCCTCAAAGGCGGTGAACGCACATTCACCGCCACAGCACACCGCCTTGCGCCATTGGCGTTTGATTCAAGCTTTCCTAAACCATCAATCAAACGCCAACAGCACCTAGTCTTATGCACTATAATTGACGAGCTTCTTTAACCGAATCCGCACGCCATGCATAAGCTTAGCAACCCTACCGATATCGCCCGTGAAACGCTCAAGCAACTCACCATGCGCCGTGTGCCACCGACTCCAGACCATTACGAGTCGATTTATCATGAGATAGCGGGCACCTCTGATAAAGATAAACTACACCCCGCCATCAAAGAGCTGATTGCCAGCATGGGGGCCTTCCCACGGCAAACACCAGAATTACAACGTAATATTGAACAATTGCAACGTCACGCTGGACAATCCAGCTGGGCCAGCATGCCTGCGCTGATTATTCGCAGCATTGAAAGCCAAGGTGGGCAAACAGAATTAAGCCAAAGCTGGGCAGATTTAATCCGTGATTTAATTCGGCAATGGGAATTACGCAACCCCGTCTACACCCCCAGTAGAAAACAAGACTCACTCGAAAAAGTCCTGATTAATTTTGGCAGCGAGAGTAATGCACTGAACGAAAAACTCAGCGCCCTAATCAAAGCTTGGGGAGGATCCGGTGTAGAAAGCGGTGATAGCCCTGAAACACTTGGCATACCAGATATTAATAGCAGCAGCCCAAGCAACACAGCTAGTACCAACACCAGCAGCGAAGACTCTGATTGGCGTGAATGGCGAGATGCACTAAACGTTGCCCTCACCGTTGGTATTGAATCCCGCCTCACCCACAATATAGATTTACAACAAGAGGCAACTGACCTCGCCGCCGAAGTTGCCACAGTCAACAATAGCGCCAGCACTCAGAAACTAATGCCTAGGTTACGCAAATTTTGGCTCCGCCTAGAGTTACAAAACGACCAAGAAATGCGTCTATGCGATGGCCTAATGGGCTTATTGCGCTTGCTTACAGACAACATGTCGGAAGTTGTGATTGAAGATGAATGGGTACGTGGCCAAGTTGCCGTAGTACAAGCCATTATGGCGCAGCCCCTAGATATGCGCGTGATTTATGATGCAGAAGCAGGCCTAAAAGAAGTCTTATTTAAACAGGGGCAAATTAAACATAACCTTGTAGAAACACAAACCGTACTTAAGAATATGATTGCTACTTTTATTGATCGTCTCAGCGTGATGTCGGACAGCACCGATCAATACCACAGCAAAATTAGCGTCTATACCGAGCAAATCCAGCAAGCAAATAACCTAAGCAGCATAAAAGATGTCTTGGAGTCACTCCTTGGCGACACCCGCAGCATGCAACTCGATGTACGCCGCTCACGGGACGATTTACTAGAAGCCCGCAGCCAAGCCGATGAAGCCCAACAACGCATCATAATACTTGAGCAAGAGCTTACTCATGTCAGCGAAAAAGTCCGCACAGATCAGCTCACCGGTGCATTAAATCGCCGCGGCTTAGAAGAGTTATTTGAGGTGGAGGCCGCAAGAGCACTACGTAGCGAAAGCCCGCTCACGGTAGGCTTACTTGACATTGATAATTTCAAAAAACTAAACGACAGCCAAGGCCATGCAGCAGGCGATGCCGCCTTGGTTCACTTAGTAACAGTCGTAAAAGATTTATTACGCCCAACGGACTCTGTGGCACGTTACGGCGGAGAAGAGTTTGTCCTTATCTTGCCAGAAACCGGCATTGACGAAGCAGTCAGCGTGATTCAACGCTTACAACGTGAGCTTACCAAGCGCTTCTTCTTAAATAATAACGATAAACTACTGATCACCTTTAGTGCGGGGGTTGCACTGGTGCTACCTGGCGAGGTGCGCGATCGCGTGATAGAACGCGCCGACCAAGCCATGTATCAAGCAAAAAAACTTGGCAAAAACAGAGTAGAAATCGCCGAAACGCCTACGGGTATAGCATTAAGATAAGCAAGCTTAAGCAAAGAGCTCATCTGGGTACACTACAGCAGTACCCAGCTTGGCAACCACTACACCAGCAGCTCGATTAGACCAATCCATCGCCTCAGGCATTTCCAAACCCGCCGCCAGCATCAAACCTAAAGTCGCAATGACCGTATCCCCTGCCCCCGACACATCAAACACTTCGTGCGCATGGGTTGGCTTATGCACTACGCCTTCTGGCCTAAATAAGGTCATCCCTTCCTCACTACGGGTCACCAACAATGCATCCAAGTTTAATGATGCACGTAATGACTCAGCTTTTTCGGCCAACTCCGCATCATTAGCCCACTTGCCCGCCACTTGCCTAAATTCGCTGCGATTAGGTGTAAGCAAAGTGGCCCCGCGATAGCGATCGTACTCATCCCCCTTAGGATCAACCAGCACAATTTTACCCGCAGCCCGCGCTACATCAATCATCAACTGCACGTGGCGTAAGCCACCTTTGCCGTAATCAGACAAAATAACAACGTCTATCTCAGCAAGCAAGGCCTTAAATTCATCGAGCTTCGCCGCCAAAATTTCATGGCTTGGCTCATTTTCAAAATCTATACGCAGCAATTGCTGCTGCCTTGCCAATACCCGCAGCTTCACCGTTGTATCCAATGTCGCATCACGATGCAAATAGGTATGCACCCCATCCTCGATAAGCAGCTTTTCAAGGGTACGGCCAGCCTCATCATCCCCAACTACAGCCAATAAATGTGCCTGCCCACCCAATGCCGCAATATTTCTTGCCACATTAGCGGCCCCGCCTGCGCGCTCTTCTGTACGGCGAATACGTGCCACAGGCACGGGTGCCTCAGGCGAGATACGATCCACATCACCAAACCAATAGCGATCCAACATCACATCACCCGCAACGAGCACCCGCGCATTTGCCACAGCACGCTCTAACATACGCTTGCCTTCTGCAGACAACATTTATTGCCCCCTCGCCAACAAGCTACGATTAATCTCCAGCAGCACGGCCACAGGATCCGCACTTTGTGTAATGGGGCGACCAATCACCAAGTAATCTGCCCCCGCAGCAACGGCCTCTTCAGGCGTCATGATGCGCGACTGATCGTTGGCAGCAGAATAAGCCGGGCGAATCCCTGGGGTAATCAAATTAAAATCAGCACCGCAAATATTTTTTAACAGGCTCGCCTCATGTGCCGAGCAAACCACACCATCCAAACCGCAATCGTGGGTTAAACGAGCCAACTTTTCGACCTGTACCGTTGGCTCAGGCAAATCCAACTCGGCCAAATCTGCAGCATTCATGCTGGTTAACACAGTCACGGCAATCAGCAAGGGCCGCTGAGGCAAGGCCTCTAATGCATCACGTGTAGTTTCCATCATTCGACGACCACCACTAGCGTGGACATTCACCATCCACACGCCCAACTCTGCCGCGGCTTTACACGCCTGCGCAACTGTATTGGGAATATCGTGAAATTTAAGATCCAGAAACACATCAAAACCACGCGCAACCAACTGCTCAACCAATGCTGGGCCACTACGGGTAAATAACTCTTTACCCACTTTTAGACGACACAAAGCGGGGCTCAATCGATCAGCAAAGGCCAAGGCTTCTGCTGCACTAGCGTAATCCAAGGCAACAATCACGGGGGATGAAGTCGGCATACACAATCCTATTTATAATTTTATGCTAGGCATTAGGGCGGCGAACAAGCCTAAAACCGCTCTGTGAGCAGGGTAGAGTTATTTTTGTGCACCACGAACCGGCGGAAAGGTTTCCCACTCGGTGCAAGCGGGACAATGCCAAAAATATTGCTTGGCTTTAAAACCACAGTGGGTGCAGCGATACATGGTTTGCTCACGCGTGGCATCGTGAATCAGCTTCACAATCAGCTCTAGCTCAACTTTTTGATCATCTGGCGCCACCAGCAAATGCGCCTCAAGCACCTTACGCAAACTCGGCATCGTTGGATGCGCTTTCAACCGCTCCCGTACAAATTCATGCGTAGCCAGCAGGCCCTGCTCAGTTAGCAAGCGCTCATAAGCCAAATCCAACACATCTAACTCAGGATACTGGCGCAGCAAACCCAACAAGAGCTGCGTCCCTTCGGCCGCACGCCCTTGCAGATCAAAGGCCGCCAACAATGGCCTTGCTGCCAGCGCAATATAAAGCGGCTCTTGTGATTCAATCTTAAGCCAAGCTTCAATTGCAGCATCTACATTACCCGCCGTAATTTCCAGCTCAGCCAAAATCATATACGCACGGGAACACTTACGATGCTCAGCAATGGCTTTTTGCAAATAGGCGCGAGCCGCTGCAGGCTCAGAACGTAAAGCGCCTTGCGAGGCTAATTCGCAATAAAACTGCGCAATTTCATGCTGATAGGTATGACGCTCATCCCGCAATTGCTGTGCGGTTTCAATCGCTTTTGCCCATGCTTTTTCCTGCTGATATACCCCAAGCAATTCAATTCGCGCCTGCCTAGCGTAATCAGTATCGGCCAATTCAGTGAGCAGACTTTCTGCACGATCAAACAAACCGGCTTGCATAAAATCAAGCGCCAATTCAAATTGCGCCGTTTGTTTTTGGCCCACCGTTAATTCACGCCGAACCAATAACTTTTGATGCATACGAATAGCACGCTCTAATTCACCACGACGGCGAAACAAATGCCCAAGCGTGAATTGCAATTCAATGGTCTCTGCGTGATGCCGTGCAATATCCACATACACATCTACCGCGCGATTGGTTTCACCATTAAGTAAGTAGTTTAGCCCTTTAAAATACGCTACAGGCAAAGAGCGAGTTTCAGACAAAACATGTTTAATATCTACACGCGCAGCCAACCACCCTAGGGCAAAAAAAGCCGGCAAGGCAATTAGCCACCAGTATTCAATTTCAAGCATAAATAGATTTACAATGCGTCACGGGGTTGTTCAACAAGAAGATCAGGCGCTAAATCAGCAACGGTCTGCCTAGCACGTAATTCTTTTTTTAAGCCTACGACTTCACGGCGCAAGCGAATAATCTTAGAAAATGCGGCCAACAAACCAAATACGGCTCCAACCACAAAGAAAACTAACAATAGCAAAGCAAGTGGCGCCTGCCAAAAATAACCCAAAAAGAATTTAAGTACCACAGGCTCGGCATTATGCATAGCAAAGCCAAACATAATCACAAAGAGTATAAATTTAATCAGCCAGTAGAAATATCGCATGGGTTAGAACCATAGAAATAAGCTAGGTAGCATTGTAACCGATTCAGCCGTTGCATTCGCATGGATAATGCACATTGTACGTAAGGATTGAGGATGTTACGCCCCAATACAAAAAGGCGACACCCTTGAGTGTCGCCTTGAGGTAACGCAAAACATCAAATCAGGGCATCAACCCTTTCTCGAAGCTCTTTACCCGCTTTAAAGTGGGGAACAAATTTCTCCGGAACTGCTACTTTCGTACCAGATTTTGGATTACGCCCCACTCGCGGCGGACGATAATTCAGATCAAAACTGCCAAAGCCACGAATCTCGATACGCTGACCTTGAGACAAGCTCTTGGCCATTGCATCTAAGATGGTCTTCACAGCCAGCTCTGCATCCTTCGCAACCAGCTGCGGATAACGCTGGGCGAGCTTTGCAATAAGCTCGGACTTGGTCATCCCACCTTGATCCATATTACTCTGCGCCAGACATCTTAGCTTTCAGCAAGGCGCCTAGGCTGGTTGTACCAGCAGTACCTGTGCTTTCTGTAGACAGCTTGCTCATTACTTCTGTTTCATCAGCAGAGTCTTTCGCTTTGATCGACAGATTGATCGAACGGTTCTTACGATCAACGTTGATGATCATGGCTTCAACTTCGTCGCCTTCTTTCAACACAGTACGGATGTCTTCAACGCGATCGCGTGAAACTTCTGTAGAGCGCAGGTAGCCTTCGATTTCTTCAGACAGAGCAATTGTTGCGCCCTTAGCATCCAAAGATTTCACAGTACCCTTAACAAGGGAACCTTTGTCGAAAGTAGAAACGTAGTTGTTGAAAGGATCACCTTCCATTTGCTTGATACCAAGGCTGATGCGTTCTTTCTCAGTGTCGATAGACAGAACCATCGCTTCAACTTCATCGCCCTTCTTGTAGTTGCGAACAGCTTCTTCGCCAGCCACATTCCAAGAAAGATCAGATAAGTGAACCAGACCGTCGATACCGCCAGCCAGACCAACGAACACACCGAAGTCAGTAATAGACTTGATTGCGCCCTTGATCTTGTCACCCTTCTTGAAGTTTTCAGCGAAATCATCCCATGGATTAGCCATGCACTGCTTCATACCCAGTGAGATACGACGTTTTTCTTCGTCGATATCCAGAATCATTACTTCTACTTCATCGCCAAGCTGAACAACCTTAGATGGATGAACGTTTTTGTTAGTCCAATCCATTTCTGAAACGTGAACCAGACCTTCGATACCTTGTTCGATTTCAACGAATGCACCGTAGTCGGTAAGGTTAGTAACCTTACCGAACATACGTGTACCCGATGGGTAACGACGTGACAAACCAACCCAAGGATCTTCGCCCAATTGCTTCAGACCTAGAGAAACGCGGTTCTTCTCTTGATCGAATTTCAGAACCTTAGCTTCAACTTCATCGCCAACAGCCAGAACTTCGGATGGGTGCTTCACACGACGCCAAGCAAGGTCAGTAATGTGCAACAGACCGTCAATACCACCCAGATCAACGAAAGCGCCGTAGTCTGTGATGTTTTTAACGATACCCTTGATGATCGCGCCTTCCTTGAGTGTTTCAAGGAGTTTTTGACGCTCTTCGCCCAAGGACTCTTCCAGAACCGCACGGCGTGAAACAACAACGTTGTTACGCTTACGATCAAGTTTGATCACCTTGAATTCGATTTGCTTGCCTTCGAATGGAGTGGTGTCTTTAACTGGACGAATATCAACCAAAGAACCTGGCAAGAATGCGCGCAGACCGTTAACCATAACAGTCAGACCACCCTTAACCTTACCGGAAATAACACCGGTCATAACCATGGCTTTTTCTAGGCAATCTTCAAGCTCAATCCATGCAGCCAGACGTTTTGCTTTTTCACGGGAAAGCTTAGTTTCGCCGTAGCCGTTTTCCAGGCTATCAATTGCAACAGGAACGAAATCGCCAACTTTAACGTCAAGTTCGCCATTGTCGTTTTTGAATTCTTCGAGCGGGATCAGCGACTCGGACTTCAGGCCGGCGTTCACAGTCACGAAGTTATGGTCGATAGCAACCACTTCAGCAGTGATCACTTCACCAGCGCGCATTTCCTGACGCGTTAGGCTTTCTTCGAACAGAGCGGCAAAGCTTTCCATGGAGCCGGACAGAGTAGCAGTAGTCATATAAATGGAAATTTCCAAGCATTTTTGGGCGGAATGCCAAAAATAAGTTAGTTAAACAAATGTTGTAAGGCTTTGCGCCCTAAAACACGATAAATACCCAACAAGGGCAAAAGCCACGACCTAGGGCCATGGCTTAGTGTGGCGATTCTAAAGAATTCTCTGTTATAGTTCAAGTACTTGGGGATAAAAGGCGTGATTTATAACAAGAAAAACCACATTATTCCTCTTTAGGCCGTGTTTTCCACCAAGATAACACCTGATCAACCACCTGATCTAAGCTCAAATTCGAGGTTTCCAAGAGCAAAGCATCCGGCCATTGACGCAATGGCGCCTCGGCTCTAGCAGCATCGCGCGCGTCCCTTGATTCTAAATCTTGGGTAATCGCCGCTAAATCTGCCAACTCACCCCGCCCAAGCAGCTGCGTATAGCGGCGCTCTGCACGCACTTTGGCGCTGGCGGTTAAAAAAATCTTCAGTTCTGCCTGTGGGAACACCACCGAGCCCATGTCACGACCATCCGCCACCAAGCCGGGGGCAAGCGCAAAAGCCCGCTGACGCGCGAGCAAAGCCTGCCTTACTGCAGCAAAGGCGGCAATTTGTGAAGCACCTACGCCAATTTCTTCGCTGCGAATTTGCGCACTCACGTCTTGCCCACTCAGCAAGATTAAACCCGCCTCAAAGCGCACATCTAATGATGCAGCAATACGGGCCACCCCAAGCTCATCACGCCACGCCACGCCTGCTTGCTTGGCGGCCAAAGCGCTTAAACGATACAAAGCACCCGAATCCAGATAGGCAAACCCAAGTGCTTCTGCAACACCTTGTGCAACCGACCCTTTGCCCGAAGCGGACGGCCCATCAATAGCTAAAACAGCGATACCCGACATATCTTTCCTTGCCTATTTAGACTGCGCCGATTACCACGCAGCTACGTCGTTAAAATCAATTCAATCTGCTGCAACTCAGCAGCACTAAATTCTAAATTTTGCACAGCAATAATGTTTTCTTTAATTTGTGCCACTTGGCTAGCGCCGATGATAACTGACGTTACTTTCAGCAACGCCCAAGCAATTGCCATTTGCGCCAAGGTTTGCCCACGCGCCTCGGCCACTCGGTTTAGCGCATTGATCTGAGCAATCCTTTGCTCAACTTTATCCGCACTTAAAAATGGATTATCCACAGCAGCGGCACGAGAATCGAGCGGGATACCGTTTAAATAGCGTGAAGTGAGCAAGCCTTGCGCCAAAGGACAAAAAGCAATTGAGCCTATTCCCTCTTCGGCCAATACATCACACAAACCGCCCTCAATCCAACGATCAAACATGGAATACGACGGCTGATGAATCAGGCAAGGCGTACCCAACTCTTTTAATATGCGGCTCGCCTCACGCGTTTGCTCAGCGGTATAGGAAGAAATCCCCACGTACAGCGCCTTACCTTGCCGCACCATTGCATCCAATGCCGACATGGTTTCTTCAAGCGGGGTATCGGGGTCTGGCCGATGCGAATAAAAAATATCCACATAATCCAAGCCCATACGTTGCAAGCTTTGATCAAGGCTTGCCATTAAATACTTGCGACTGCCCCATTCACCATAAGGGCCTGCCCACATTTCCCAACCCGCCTTACTCGATACAATAATCTCATCACGATAGGGCTTAAGATCTTTGGCAAGGATGCGGCCAAAGGTAGATTCAGCAGCGCCAGGGGGCGGGCCATAATTATTAGCAAGATCAAAGTGGGTGATGCCTGCATCAAAAGCTGCCAAGACCATGTCTCGGCTGCTGCTATACGCCTTATTTTCGCCAAAGTTATGCCATAAACCTAAAGAGATCGCTGGCAACTTTAAACCACTGCGGCCTAATCGGCGATAAGGCATATTTTGATAACGTGTTTCACTGGCCAAATAATTCATGATTAGTCCTACCTAGATTTACGGCCCCATTGATTACGCGCGGTGCTGGCGCGAACAATTTGCTCGGTTAAGCCTTGGGCATTTTGGCTTTCGATACATTCAATCAATGCTGCTAATTGCGCAGCATTGGCTTTTAGATCATGCAAAATAGCGCTTTTATTAGCAAGGGTAATATCACGCCACATATCAGGGTGAGATGCGGCGATACGGGTAAAGTCTCTAAAACCCGTTGCGGCAAAATCGAGGCAAAGCGGTGCATTGTGGCGATCTAACAGCGCATTCATATAGCTAAAGGCCAGCAAATGCGGCACATGGCTCACCGCAGAAAAAACACCGTCATGCTCAAGCGCGCTCATTTCAAACACCTCGGCACCGCAGGCCTGCCATAGGGTGCGCAGCAGCGCTACTGATTCTGGGCCACTTTCAGGCAGCGGCGTCAACACCACGCGCCGCCCCTCGTATAAACCATATTGCGCAGCGGCCGCGCCGGATAATTCTGAGCCAGCAATTGGATGGCCCGGTACGCAGCGGCTTAAGTGCTGTGGCAGATATTGCTGATACAGCGCACTGACATCCTGTTTGGTAGAACCCGCATCACTCACAATGCAATGCGGCGGCAGATAAGGGGCAATCTGCTGCAATAGCCCCCCCATTTGGCCAACGGGTGTACTCAGCAACACCAGATCAGCGCCTGCTACAGCAGCGGCGGCATCCCCACTTGCTTCATCAATCACATTTAGCTCAAGGGCACGCGCCAGATTAGCGGGATTACGCCCCACTCCCACCACATAATCCACGCACTTTGCCCGCTTGAGTGCCAGCGCAAACGAGCCACCAATCAGCCCTGTACCCAGCAAAACCAGCCGTTTAATGCGCATTAATCACCCAAAACTTCAAGCAAGACATATTTAAATGCGGAAGCATCCGCAGGCGGGTTGGCTACTTTTTCACGGCGTACTTTGATTTTGTAGCTTTTCCCTGCCACATAATCGAAACCTTCGATGTGGTCATAAAAAAGCGTCCATTCTGCGGCAGGCGACTCACGGGTCTGCAGGCAATTCATAGGCACAACGCCGGTACAGGCTTTGGTTTCTGGCGCGATATAAAGCACTTGCTCGATCGCATCGGGCTGGCGAACAAAGATGAGTCGCTCGCCTTTCGCGGCTAAAAACACCAAGCGGTTACCTTTTTGCAAACGGTAGCGCTGCGCCTTGTCCAACACACCCAAGACGGCGGATTCTACTTGCGCCGCCTGCTCATCCAAGCAAGCCATCCGCGTACTGGCGAGCGGGCCTACTTTTAGCTTGGGCAAAGTGCTGATACCGCCAGAATAACGATTACACCCAGAGAATCCACTCACCCGATCGCCACTGATGCTTAAGGTCGCCTTTTTGGGCTCACGCTGAGTAACGCCTGCATGCCGCCATTCGCTTAAAACATAATCACCATCCAAAAGAGAACGCGCTTGCGCGCTTATGGCCACCACTAACAGCGCCGTTGCCAGCAAAGATTTATTGAACATGACTATCCTTTAAAGAGATCGGCCCAAGGCCAGAGCTATGGGTTTTAAGGCCGCAAGTGTATCTAGCAAAGCTTGCGGGCTAAGTGCTTGATCTGCAGCGTAGCGTGCCTCCGCAGGGTTGGGGTGCACATCCAGCAACACCCCATCCGCCCCTGCCGCAATGGCCGCTTGCGCCAAAGCGGGCACCATCCAAGATTTGCCACCGGCATCACTAGGATCAACCATCACCGGCAAATGCGTTTCTTGCTTAAGCACCGCAATCGCACTGATATCCAAGACATTGCGGTAGGCCGTTTCAAAAGTACGAATACCATGTTCGCAGAAAATAATATTGTGATTACCTCCCGCCGCAATCGATTCAGCAGCCATTAGCCACTCCACAATGGTTGCCGAAACGCCACGCTTTAAGATAATCGGCTTATTGATACGCCCAACTTCCCTGAGTAAATCCAGATTTTGCATATTACGCTCGCCAATCTGGATGATTTCAACGTCGTACTCCATAAACGTATCCAGCATGCGCACATCCGGCAGCTCCGCCACAATGGGCAGTTGATGCCGCGCTGCAGCGTCTCTTAATAAACCCAACGCTTCGCGCTGCTGAGCGGCAGGGTGTGCGCCAAAAGAGCCGCTGCGCATCAGCCGGCAAGGCGCTGCCGCAACGGCATCGGCGGTTAAATCCATTTGCTGCGCCGATTCTGCTACATAAGCCCCCGCAATCACTTGGATCTGCAACCCGCCAATTTCAACGCCACGCACTTTAATAATGGTGCCACTGGGGTGCGTACTACGCGAAACAATCTTATATTGCTTGGCCACCCGATTCACCCGCTCCACCCCAGGCAAGATGGCAAAACGCGAAGGCTCTAGGCGCTCCTCATCCCCAATCACCCCAATTATGGTGAGCTCTGCGCCACGGGAAAGGTGCTCTTTTAAACCCGCCTGATGAATTTTATTCACCACGTTTTCGATTTGCGCTTCGCTTGCGCCGTATTTCATCACAATAATCATGCGCCGCCTTTTTAATCTATTTTATGCACAACGACTTTTTACCCACGAACAACACTAAACACACGAAATATACGAAAAGACAATGAAACACACAGGAGATCTAGCCAATAAAGCTGCATTTTTCCGAGCTACGAGTCACCAATTTACTTCGTAAGTAATTTATTGAGCGTGTTATGGCTTAAACTTACCAAAGGGAACCTCTAAAAACCCATCTATTCATTTTTTTTCGTGTATTTCGTGGGCAATGCATTTATTGATCTCACTCATGAACATCAAGCCATAAGATTAAAAAAACCTGCAAACACAACGGCTTACAGGTTTTTAATCTATCACTCAGGCATCAACACATTATTCTTCTTTAAATTGCTGTGCAGCCAATTGCAAATAGTAAAACATAGAAATAATCGTCAATATACCGGCAATATATAGCGCCAGTGTGCCTATTAATTGTGTAGAAACACCTGGCAATAAAGGCCCTGCCCAAAGCAGCAATAAAATGGCAATCATTTGTGCGCCAGTTTTTAATTTACCAATATACGCCACGGCCGTGCTTTTGGATTTACCTTGCTGCGCCATCCATTCGCGCAGCGCAGAAATAGTAATTTCGCGGCCAATAATAATCACCGCCAACCATGTTGGGGCACGGGCCAACTCCACTAATAAAATCAGGGAGGCGGCGACCATTAATTTATCCGCCACAGGGTCTAAAAATGCGCCAAAGCTAGAGGTTTGATTCCAACGACGTGCCAAATAACCATCAAACCAATCGGTGATTGCCGCAAGAAAAAACAAGGCACTACCCACCATGTTTTGGGTAATCAGTGGCATAAAACTAATCGGCAGGTAATACACGCCCACAAAAATAGGAATCAGCGCAACGCGCAACCATGTCAGAAATATCGGCAAATTAAAAGGCATGCGAATACAGAACCCAATGGCAAATACAGCAAGAAAATCGCATTCTACCAGTATGCACAGCCCGATTGCGGATCAAGCTCGTTTTATTCAGGGCATTCGTGAAAATGTGCAACAAAGTACAATTATCCAAGCTAAAGGCAATTTATCCATAGACAAAAACCAGACACTTTGCCTGCAAACTAAAAGCCGCCACAGCCAATATTGAATCAAGCGCAAAGAACAGCGCCCTATCCTTTTTATTAAGCACGCAACACGGCATGGATTTTTTCTGCCAAGGCTTGGCTAATCCCCTCTACCTGCTTTAATTCATCCACACTGGCGGCCTTTACCCCTTGCAAGCCGCCAAAGCGGGCGAGTAATTTTTGCCGCCGTTTTGGGCCGATGCCTTCTACATCTTCTAAGCTGGATGAAACCCTTGCTTTAGCGCGTCTGGCACGGTGGCCGGTGATGGCAAAACGGTGCGCTTCATCACGAATTTGCTGAATTAAATGCAAAGCGGGATGGTCACGTCGCAATTGGATTGGCTCTGGCCTATCCACCAAAATGAGCTGCTCCAAACCGGCCTTACGCGTTTCACCTTTAGCCACACCTAGCAAGATAGGCTCAAGCATGCCCACCTCGTTCATCGCCTCTACCGCCATAGATAGCTGGCCCTTACCCCCATCAATCAGTACCACATCAGGCACCATACCCTCGCCTGCTGCAATTTTGCCGTAGCGACGAATTAAGGCTTGGCGCATGGCGGCGTAATCATCCCCTGGCGTAATGCCTTCAATATTGTAGCGGCGGTATTCCTTAGGCTGCATATCCATACGGTCGTACACCACGCAAGAGGCCACGGTGGCCTCGCCCATGGTGTGCGAGATATCAAAGCATTCGATACGGGCGATGGTATCGGGCCAATTCATTGCTTCGATCAAAGATGCTAATCGAGCATGCTGCGTAGCGGCTTGGCTGCTTCTTTGCAAAATCGCCAATTCAGCATTCTTAAGCGCCATTTCTAGCCAAACGCGTCGCTCTCCGTTGGGATTACTATTCAATACCACCTTATGCTCGGCCTGCTGGCTCAGTAAATCCGCCAGCAGGGCAGCGTTTTCTGGCTCAGGGTGGCAAAAAATCACCGGCGGCGTATTGCGCTCTAAATAATGCTGGGCCAAAAACGCCTCAAGTGCTGCAGGCGCATCGTAACCATCGGCATGCGATGGAAATAGGTTTTTATCCCCCACATGCCGTCCACCGCGCACCATAGCCAGGTTCACACAAATCATGCCTTGTGCAATCACACACGCCACAATATCCGCATCCACCTCGCTACTATTACTCGAAACAAATTGCTTATCTTGGATGCGCGATAAAGCGCTAATCTGATCCCGAATCGCCGCCGCCTCTTCAAATCGCCAACTTTCAGATGCCATTTGCATGCGCGACTCTAATTCACCTAATATCTCGCTGGCCTTGCCATTTAAAAATCGCACCGCGTTATTAACATCGCTTCGATAATCATCATGGCTAATTAAATCCACACAGGGTGCCGAGCAGCGTTTGATTTGATGTAATAAACAGGGCCTAGAACGATTGGCAAAGACCGTGTCTTCACAAGTGCGTATTTTAAAAACTTTTTGTAACAGCTGAATGCTTTCTTTAACCACATAGCCATTAGGAAAAGGGCCAAAGTATTGATGGCGTTTATCTAAAGTGCCACGGTAATAGGCTAAACGCGGTGAGTCATGCCCCGTAATCACCACATAGGGATAGCTTTTATCGTCCCGAAACAAAATGTTATAGCGTGGGGCTAAAGCCTTGATCAGATTGTTTTCTAATACCAGCGCCTCGCCTTCGGAGCGCACCACCGTGGTGTCTAAGCGCATTACCTGCGCCAGCATTAAACGAATACGTGGGCTGTGATCATTTTTTTGGAAATAAGAGCCCACCCGCTTGCGCAGATTAATTGCCTTGCCCACATATAAAACCGTGCCATCCGCCCCCAAAAATCGATACACCCCAGGCTGATCCGGCAGGCTTTTAACTTGTTCTAATAGCGCGTCTTTAATGGCTTGAGTGGATAGAATGGCGTCAGCAGATGATTGTTCGGACATAGGATCAGAGGCTAGGCAAGTCAGAGTATCGACATTCTACGCGGCTAAGCAGCAAATAAGTACGCCAGAGCACCTCCCACTTTGTCTTTTAAACAACGTAAGGATGTAAATAATTGGCGAGCATGATTTACGCACCTTATGATGAGCCGGTCTTTTCCTTTCGAAGCTTGTCATACATACACACCCACTCAATATCAACACCCTTGGCTGGCTTGATCTCAGCACCTTTGAGGAACAAGCCCCCAGCAATATGCTAGAAAACGCCACGCGGTTTTATAAAACCATGCAACGCAGAAAAACCATCCGCGAGTTTTCTGATCGTCCCGTGGCTAGAGCTGTGATCGAACAATATTCACTGGCCGCAGGGACTGCACCATCTGGTGCCAATCACCAACCTTGGCACTTTGCCGTTATTGAAAGCCCTTCCATCAAACAACAAATCCGCCTTGCCGCCGAAGCAGAAGAACTCGATTTTTACACCCGACGCGCACCACCAGACTGGAAAGAGGCACTCGCCCCATTGGGCACCGATGCAGAAAAGCCGTTTTTAGAAACCGCACCCTATCTGATTGTCATCTTTGGCCAAAAGCACAGTGAGTTTGACGATGGATTACGGCTAAAGAACTACTATGTGCCTGAGTCTGTCAATATTGCTACTGGCTTTTTGATTGCAGCATTACATCACTCTGGCCTAGCCACCCTAACCCACACCCCTAGCCCGATGGGATTTTTAAATGAAATCTGTGGGCGGAGTAAAGACGAAAAGCCTTATATCTTGCTGGTCGTTGGCTACCCAGCCGAGCATTGCCAAGTTCCCAATATCCTAAAAAACCGCTTCACGATATTGCATCTTTTTTATAGGCAGTGTTTCAACTATGGTCAGTCCCCAATTGTTCCTAAAAATGACACCTATTCAAAAGCAGAGATCTATAGTCCCTAAGTATTTTAATTCGTTTACTCATTGAAGTAATAGGTCTTAAATGCCCACTGAACCGAGCGATCATTTTTGCACTTATTTCTAATCTTTAGCAGCAGCTGCTTGCTGCGCCCCTACGAACAACATCCGTGGATGTCAAACAAACGACAAAAAACATACAAGAGGCATCCGCCTGTCTTTTTAAAGATCAACCACAGCTTATTTCACTGAGATAAAATGAAAGCAAAAACATCAAGTGTCGTGCTGTTTATTGGCCTAATTAGTATGGCTGTATTCAATACTAATGCAGCAGAACAAAACCCCATTCCAGCATTGATTAAATCCACATCCAATCTTATTTGTCATGGTGATATTGATATGCGGGACAGCTTAAAAACTCAACTCACCATTGAATTCGATCAAAAAGAACCCAACACATTACAAGCCAACTATATTCTCACCAGTTCAAAGAATGAAAGCACGGGCGCTATTTATGGCTGCGGGGCCAGCCAAGATTGGATGATGCGCTGCAATTATGATGCAGGCAGAATATCTGGTCTGATTTTAATGAAGCTTTCCAAAGATAAAAAAACATTAACGGGGGCATTCCCCAGTGCTGATGCAAGGACTATGGAAGAAGCCATTGAGGAAGGCTTTAAATTCACAACACGCTGCGCCACGCAAACTAGCCGTAAACCTGCGGATTGATAGCACGGACTCTGAGCTTTCTTAAAACCCTCACCTCCAGATTGGCGATGAGGGTTTTAAGAAAGCAATAAAGATCAACACACTTGAGTGCGTGCTCAATACCACCTAGGTAGCAGCAAGCCAAATAAACACTTCCCCACTCTAAAACACGCCCAACTGCTACTGCTCGGTCATTCTGCATCGGTCTACAATCAAGCTATTCGCTCGACACAACCCGTATACAGGATGACTATGAATCAAGCCTACCTTGCACACCTAAATGCAACGCTCACGCAAATCCACAACGATGGTTTTGCCAAGCCTGAGCGGGTAATTGCCAGCCGCCAAAGCGCCGACATAACCTTACAGAGCGGCCAGGAAGTGCTAAATTTTTGCGCAAATAATTATTTAGGCCTAGCCGACGATGCCCGCCTGATTGCAGCGGCCAAACAGGGCATGGACGATTATGGCTATGGCTGCGCATCGGTACGCTTTATTTGCGGCACCCAGCAGGTGCATAAAGATTTAGAACAGGCGATTTCTGGCTTTCTAAAGACCGATGACACCATCCTATATTCCAGCTGTTTTGACGCCAATGGCGGCGTATTTGAAACGCTCTTGGGTGAAGAAGATGCGGTAATCTCGGACGAGCTCAACCATGCTTCAATTATCGACGGCGTGCGCCTGTGTAAAGCCAAGCGTTTCCGTTACAAAAACAACAATATGCAAGACCTTGAAGCACAGCTGATTGCCGCCGATGCTGCAGGTGCGCGCTTTAAGCTAGTGGTCACCGATGGCGTATTCTCTATGGATGGCATTATCGCCGACCTAAAAGAGCTGTGCGATGTGGCCGAGCGCTATAACGCCATCGTGATGGTGGATGATTCGCACGCTGTGGGCTTTATCGGTGAAAACGGCGCGGGCACACCGGAGTTATGCGGCGTGCAAGACCGCATCGATCTTTACACCGGCACCTTGGGCAAAGCCTTGGGCGGTGCTTCAGGCGGCTATGTAGCGGGCCGCAAGCCAATGATTGATTTACTGCGCCAGCGCTCACGCCCTTATTTGTTCTCCAATACCCTTGCCCCCGCCATTGCAGCCGCCAGCTTAAAAGTATTAGAGATTTTGGCGAGCGATGAAGGTAAAGCACTGCGTAGCAATCTAAAACGCAACGCCGAATACTTCCGTAAAGCCATGTCTGACGCGGGCTTTAGCTTAGTGCCGGGCGAGCACCCAATTGTCCCTGTAATGCTGGGCGATGCCCGCCTTGCTGGTGAAGTATCGGCAGCACTGCTTAAAGAAGGCGTGTACGTGGTTGGGTTCTCCTTCCCTGTTGTGCCCAAGGGCAAGGCCCGCATCCGCACGCAAATGTCGGCGGGGCATACACTAGAACAAATCGAAAAAACCGTCGCCGCCTTTATTAAAGTAGGCCGTGAATTAAAAGTGATTGCTTAAAAATAAAGACTTAAAAGTTCTGTAGACACAGAGATCAATCAGAACACAGAGCACACAAAGAAATTGCTAGCTTGGCTGGCGTTGTGGCATTCGTAGGGCGTTATTGAGCAAGGCTCGCGGGTTTCACCCGCCCTACACGATATGGCATGCGCTTTTCTCCGTGTGCTCTGTGCCTACAGACCCTAGGGTTTACGCATTAAATAATAAAATAATGGGAACACCAGATGAAAGCCTTATCAAAATTGACCGCAGCACCTGGCCTGACGATGAATCAAGTCGAAAAGCCTGTCATCGGCCATAACGACTTGCTAATCAAAATCAAAAAAACCGCCATCTGTGGCACCGACATGCATATCTGGAAATGGGATGATTGGGCGCAGAAAACCATTCCTGTGCCCATGCACGTTGGCCACGAATATGTCGGCACAGTGGTGGAGATTGGTTCAGAAGTGCAAGGCTTTAAAATTGGCGATCGCGTTTCTGGCGAAGGCCATATCACCTGCGGCCATTGCCGTAACTGCCGCGCAGGCCGCCGTCATCTCTGCCGCAATACCGTTGGCGTGGGCGTGAATCGCCCCGGTGCTTTTGCCGAATACTTGATGCTACCAGCCTTTAACGCCTTCCCTATTCCTGACGATATTTCCGATGATTTAGCGGCTATTTTTGACCCGTTTGGCAATGCCGTACACACCGCCTTATCTTTTAATATGGTGGGTGAAGATGTATTGATTACCGGTGCAGGCCCGATCGGCATTATGGCGGTGGCGATTGCCAAACACGTTGGCGCACGCCATGTGGTAATCACCGACGTCAACGACTACCGCCTCGATCTGGCCCGCAAAATGGGCGCAACGCGCGCCGTCAACGTCTTAAATGAAGATTTAAAAGACGTGATGGCAGATTTAAAAATGACCGAAGGCTTTGACGTGGGTTTGGAAATGTCTGGCAATCCACAGGCTTTCCGCACCATGCTGGAAACCATGCAGCACGGCGGCAAAGTGGCGCTCTTAGGCATTCCGCCATCCGACACCGCCATCGATTGGAATCAGGTCATTTTTAAAGGGCTGGAAATTAAAGGTATTTACGGCCGCGAGATGTTTGAGACTTGGTACAAAATGGTCGCCCTCATCCAATCTGGCCTCGACATCACCCCGATTATCACCCACCACTTTCCTGTAGATGAGTTTGAAGCAGGCTTTGCTGCCATGCTATCAGGCCAAAGCGGCAAGGTTATTTTAAGCTGGGAATAAAAAAGCGGGTTAAATAAAGCCATAAGGGTGCAGTGCCCTTATGGCCATTACATGGGTTTACTAAATTTGAGTAAACCCCCCATCCACCGTCAGCTCTACCCCATTCACATAACGCGCATCATCCGATGCTAAAAACAAGGCGGCAGCGGCAATGTCTTCAGGCTGCGCCACATAGCCCAGCGGGACGACTTCTGCTGCGTAGCTATCCAGCCCGGCTAGCTGCTCTGCATCCCATTTCAAGCCATTCTCCATAATCGGTGTACGGGTCAGGCCTGGGCTCAGTGCATTCACCCGAATCTTGCGCCCTTTCAGATCATTGGCCCAAGAGCGTGCAAACGAGCGAACTGCAGCCTTAGAGGCATTATAAAGGCTCAAGTTTTCCATGCCTTTATTGGCCACAATCGAGGCCGTCAGCACGACAGAACCACTCTCTTTTAGTAGCGGCAACAGGGTTTGCACCGTAAAAAAAACGCCCTTTACATTGATATCAAAGGTCTTAGCAAACTCTGCTTCAATCGTCTCACCAAAATGGTTGTATTCTGCTATTCCAGCATTGGCAAATACCACGTCCAGCACGTCCCCCTGCTGCTCAATCGTGCTTTTCAGCTTTTGCAAATCGGCAAGCTCAGCCACATCCGACACCACAGCCAGCGCTCTTTCCCCCAGCGCCGTAACGGCAGCATCTAGTGTTTTAGCCGACCTACCGGTCACATAAACTCGGCGCGCCCCCTCATCCAGCAAAGCCTTAGCAATCGCAAAACCAATACCGGTAGAGCCACCGGTCACAACGGCGACCTGATTCTTAAATTTAGCTGACATAGCGTAATCCTGTTTTTACTCAAGGGAGGGAGCAGCAAGCCCAAATGGCGAGCTGTTTTTTGCCAAGTTCATAAGTTCTATAATTATCGAACAATTGAACTTTAGCATGCACTATGCAACACTGCAAGCATGAGAACACCAATCCACCCCTCAAAAGAAGATCTAACTCTGACCCGAGCGCTGTATGCGCTGAGCGACCCCGCACGCCTTGCCATTGTGCAGAACCTTGCCAGCAAGGGCGAGCAGGCCTGCGGCGCTTTGTGCCAAGACATGGCCAAATCCACCGCATCGCATCATTTTAGGGTGCTGCGCGAAGCAGGCATTATTCGCATGACGGCGGATGGCACGCAGTTTATCAACAACATACGCAAAGAAGATCTAGACAGCCGCTTCCCTGGCTTGCTGGATGCAGTGCTTCGCTCATTGGCAATGACCTAAATAAAATACCGTAAGCCACGGCCCCTCTGGGTAACAAATACCATTCCTACTCTCAAAATGAACTCCGTTTCACCTCTCTGGGTCGGACACTCATCTTTATTACCCTAAGATTTATATGAGCAACCGCTTAAAACTACGCCCTTTAGAACGATCTGATTTACGCTTTGCCCACGAGCTGAACAATAATGCCAAAATTATGCGTTATTGGTTTGAAGAGCCTTACGAGACTTTTTCTGAGCTTACCCAACTCTACGATCAGCATGTACACGATGTACGCGAGCGCCGCTTTGTGGCCGTAGATGGCAATGATGAGATGGTGGGCTTTGTTGAATTAATTGAGCTGGATTACATTCATCGCCGCGGTGAATTTCAGATCATGATTGCACCAGAGCAACAGGGCAAGGGCTATGCCAGCGAAGCGACTAGGCTGGCCGCCAGCTATGCGTTTTCTGTGCTTAATCTGCGTAAGCTTTATTTGGTGGTGGATGTGTCAAATAAAGCCGCCATTCATATTTATGAAAAATGCGGTTTTACCCAAGAGGCCGAGCTGATAGAAGAATATTTCAGCAACGGCACTTACCATAATGTCTTCAGAATGTGCCTATTCCAGCACAATTTCTTTGCCAAAAATCGAGTGTCAGCTTAAACCAAAACGGGCGGCAATTGCGCCGTTAGCGTTTGCTTCTGCTGGGTGGCTGCGCCCAATAAGGCAAAGCCCAGCAAATTGCCATTCGCATCCACAAAGCGCGCATCTAGCCCGCTCTCTACATCAGTAATTTGCCATTGCCCCTGCGCCCCCACTGCGGGAGGTGCCACGATAGTTGGGCAGGCGGGTGTTTTCACCAGCACCGGCATGGCGGGGTATTTAACAGCTGTGGGTGTTCCGGCCAGAGTGGCGGCCAAGGCACGGGCGCAGTGCATGATGGGCATTACAAATGGCAAATTCAAACCCATTACCTCGGCACAATCACCTAAAGCATAGATATGTGGATTGGATGTTTGTAAATTTTGATTCACCACAATGCCGCGATTCACATCCAGCTCTGCACTACCTGCCAGATGAATGCGGGGGCGTAAACCCACCGCAGAGACCAGCATACCCACTTCAACAATCGAGCCATCATTTAAACCCAGTAAATAACGCCCTTCCATATGATCATAATTTTGCGCCGCAAGGCCAAAATGAAACTCCACCCCTGCCGCCGTTAATTGCGCCGCTAGATAACGCCCCGCCGCTTCTGGCAATAAACGTGACAAAGGCCACGCTGCTGGCTCAAATACAATCGGTTTAATCCCAAGAGCTAATAAATCATTAGCAAATTCGCAACCAATTAAACCCGCCCCAAGAATACCTACCGTTGTTAAACCAGGTAGTTTGGCGGCAAATTCGGCATAATCCTGAATATTATTCACAGAAACAACATCATCCCCCGCATTACCCCCCAAAGGCAGGTAGATAGGATCTGCGCCTAGAGCTAAAACCAAATCTTGATACACCAAGGCTTGACCATCAATCAGCAATACCTGCTGATTAGCCGTATCAATCCCCACCACTTCGGTAAAGGGGAGAATGGCCGCGCTTAATTCGGTCGCCATTTTGCTAGCAGATTTTAACACTAGGGACTCAGCTGTCTTATTACCCGCCAAAGCATTAGACAACATTGGCTTAGAATAAAAATCAGCGGCGTCTTCTGCAATAATAGTTAAAGGCGTGGTTTGATCTAATTTACGAAATTCACGCGCCAAATTATAGGCCGCCAAACCCGAACCAATAATTATAATAGGAGTGCTCATTGTGCTTCCTGTGGTGTGCGTCAATAGATTAAGGTAAATCAGTTTCTCAGCATTTTTTAAAAAATAAATTTAAAATTTATCACTGTATTTCTAAGGAAACTCTAATTTATTCAGTTTCGTCATTCCCGCGCAGGCAGAAATCCAGTATTTACGAGATCCCCGATAAAAAAATTCGAAGATGACAATTTAATCAGCGTTTGCCTAAATACAGCCAAACCCATTAATTTAACTTAATAAGAAATCACCCATATAAGCTGCAGAGCTTAATGCACAGGCTCATCCTGCAAAATACTCACGGAAGACAAGCGGGTATTGAGCACCGCTTGCCGTACAGCCTCTACTGCTGCAGCGCGCGGAAAATTACGTCGCCACGCCAAAATCACCCTACGGCTTGGGATAGGCTCTTTAAAAGGGCGAATCGTCAGTAAAGCATCATCAGCGGCACTCACCGATGAAGCCGGTAACACCGTTACACCAATCCCCCCCGCCACCATATGCCTAATCGTAGTAAGCGAGCTACCTTGCAAGGTGCGTTGCAAACTCCCTACCGGCAGGCTTTCACGATTTAAATCTGGGCAAGCTTGCAAGACGTGATCGCGAAAGCAATTACCAGAAGACAACAGCAAGACATTTTCATCCGCCAAAATAGATGAATCAATCTCTGTTTCGCTCTCCCAAGGATGGCCCTTAGGCGTTGCCACCACAAAAGGCTCGTCATAAACCGCTTGAGTGGCAAGGCCCGCTTCAAAAAAGGGCTCGGCCACGATGGCTACATCAATTTCACCCTGTTTGAGCATTTCAACTAGGCGTGCGGTGTAATTTTCTTCCAGCAAAATCTGCATTTGCGGCGCGGCAATACGCAGCTGCGGAATTAAATGTGGCAATAAATAGGGGCTAATCGTGTAGATAATCCCTAGTCGCAACGGCCCTGCCAGCGGGTCTTTGCCCTGCTCTGCCAGCTGCTTAATCAGCTGCACTTCTTCTAATACCCGCTGTGCCTGCTCCACTAAGCGCCCACCAATTGGCGTGAGGCTAACATCGCTCGCCGAGCGCTCAAATAGCGCCACGCCCAGCTCTTCTTCCAATTTTTTTACCGCCACAGATAAAGTGGGCTGCGAAACAAAACAGCTGGCCGCAGCACGGCCAAAATGGCGCTCTCTGGCCACGGCAACAATATAGCGCAGCTCGGTTAGCGTCATGCTTTAGCCTGCCAGAAACGAATACCCCAAGTGGCCGCAATCAGGCCACTAAAGCCTATGAGCGCAATCACCGGCAGCGATAAACCAAAGAGACTCCAATCAATCACACCACATTCCCCGTGCCCTGTTAGCACGCCTTTAAATACCTGCAACCATGGCTGGGTTTCCATTAAGTAATTGAGCCCCGGCCCACAAGAAGGCAATTTGCTTGGATCAATAAAATACTGAATCGCCACATGCCTTGCTGCCACACCCGCACCTGCCAGCCCAACGATAGTCAACAAGATCGGCCAAAAACGACTCATCCGTGGCAGTGGCACTGCAGCGGCGCAAAAAGACAGCAAGCCAAAGGTAATAAAACCCACTCGCTGAAAAATACATAGCGGACATGGGCTTAAAAATTGAGTTTTTTCTAGATACAGCGCAAAAGCAATGGTGCTCGCGCAAAATAAAGATAGGGCTAAGTGCCCCAAACGCCAACGCAACATGAAGCACTCCAATCGCCATCAATAGATACAGACTATTCTATCAGCCAACTCGATCAAGTGGGTACTTATGTAAGCACGGAATAAGCGTTGTTAACGAAGAGTAATCTGTAAATATTACAGATTACCGCCCCCTAACCCCAAGGCTAACGACTTGGGGTTAGGGGGCAGGTGTCCGGCTCGCCAACACTTTCTTGAATTTCAGACAAAAAGGTGCGTAATTCTTGCTCCTTATCCATGGCATCGCGATAGCCCAGCTCAATTAGTTTGCGAGAATAACCACTACAAAACAATAAATAGCTGGCCACCACCGAGCCCTGATGACGAAACGCCCCCATGCCGCCCAATAAAAAACGCATCCCCACTGGGAATTCCAACTTAAACGCCACCGCCAGCCGCTCTAATGGCTGTGATGGGGAAATCGTCAGTACTTGTATCGGCCGCAGCCCCAGTGGCAAAGTACGTATCACCTCCGCAGGCACTGCGGCAAGCGTCCGATTGATTCTATTTAGCCTTTCTAGATCTGTGTCTAGCCCATCCAAAAAAATGCTATTCATTAAGTGCCCCATCACTTGGGCCAAAGTAGGATAGCGCGTGTGTTTTTCTCGTACAGCAGGATCAGTCAGGGGCGGAGCCACCCCAATCACCAAAATGCGCTCAGCCCCAAGATGGATCGCAGGGCTGATCGGCGCAATTTGCCGCACCGAACCATCACCAAAATACTCACGATGTAAACGTACCGCAGGAAACAACAAAGGAATTGCTGCGGAGGCCATTAAATGATCCACGCTAATGCTCGCCTTTACCCCCACCCGAGAGGCGCGCCGCCAAACATCTAAATCGGCCGCCCCCTGAAAAAAAGACACCGATTGCCCCGATGTATAGCCCGATGCAGAGATCGATAAAGCCCTGAGCGCGCCCGCATTAATAGCGTGTTGAATCCCTGAAAAATCTACGCGATCTATCAATAAATCACGCAGCGGTGAATTATTAAGAAAAGCACGTGGATTATGTTTTCCCATCCCACCCACTAGAAGCGACAATAACCAATGACCCCCTGAGCTTAATAAGTGCCATATAGAGCAATGATAAATCAGCTCGGGGCTTAGCCCCTGCCAAAGCCTTGCTAATTCAAAAACTGAGCGGCGAAAATTCATGGCCCCCGCCGCTACGGCCACTGCGTTAATCCCCCCCGCTGAAGTACCACAGATAATAGGGAAAGGGTTGGAGGCTCCTTTAGGCAGCAATCTAGCAATTGCCAACAACACCCCAACTTGATAAGCCGCCCTTGCCCCGCCCCCTGACAAAATCAAGGCCGTATTTGCACGGTGCGCCTGCATTCTCTTGCTCAACATAATCGGCCTCTTGATCGAATCAATCTGTTCTAGGCTCTAAAAGCCCAAAGCCATTGGCATACTCTTACGCTAGCTCGAAGCCATCCTTACCGCAAGCACCGATGCCGAATAGACCCTATTCTTGCTCAAGTAAATTTCCACCCCATAGCACGCAAAGGCAGATACCCATTATTGACAAAACTACAAATTATTAAGGAAACACGAAATAGCAATTAGTCTTCTTACGCGGTTTTCGGTATAATGCCGTTTTGGCGACTAAGGATTCTGCACCATGCGCGTGATTCAGAAGGCCCTCACCTTTGACGATGTACTCCTCGTCCCGGCCCATTCAAACATCCTACCGCGTGATGTCGATTTATCGACACAATTCACCCGTAATATTCGCCTGAATCTACCGCTGGCTTCTGCAGCGATGGATACAGTGACTGAGGCTCGCCTCGCCATTGCAATCGCCCAAGAAGGCGGCATGGGGATTATTCATAAGAATATGACCCCAGTGATGCAAGCGAAAGAAGTATCCAAAGTAAAACGCTACGAATCAGGCATTGTTAAGGATCCGATTACCGTATCCCCAGAGATGCTGGTTCGTGACGTGCATGAACTCACCCGTCAGCATAAAATCTCTGGGTTGCCTGTGATCGATAAATCCGGCCAATTGGTCGGCATCGTCACCAACCGCGATTTACGTTTTGAAACACGCCTTGACGTGGCTGTCAGCAGCATCATGACACCCAAAGAGCGCTTGATTACCGTAAACGAAGGCGATTCGATCGAATCCGCCCGCGTGCTGATGCACGAGCACCGCCTTGAGCGCGTGTTGGTGATCGATGAAAACTTCAAGCTAAAAGGCTTGATTACCGTTAAAGACTTGATCAAAACCTCTGAGCACCCCAATGCGGCCAAAGACGATCAAGGTCGCCTGCGCTGCGGCGCGGCTGTTGGCGTGGGTGCTGGCACGGAAGAGCGCGTAAAGCTGCTTTCTGAAGCCGGTGTAGATGTGATCGTGGTAGATACCGCCCACGGACACAGCCAAGGTGTGATCGATCGTGTGCGTTGGGTGAAGCAAAACTATCCGCACATCCAAGTGATTGGCGGCAATATCGCCACCGCTGCTGCCGCTTTAGCTTTGGCTGAAGCCGGTGCCGATGCCGTAAAAGTGGGGATTGGCCCAGGCTCGATCTGCACCACGCGTATTGTAGCGGGTGTGGGTGTACCGCAAATCACTGCGGTAGCCAATGTGGCTGACGCACTCGCTGGTACAGGCATTCCACTGATTGCTGACGGTGGCATTCGCTACTCTGGCGACATCTCTAAAGCCATCGCCGCCGGCGCAAGCTCGGTAATGTTGGGTGGCTTATTTGGCGGCACAGACGAAGCGCCGGGTGAAGTAGAGCTTTATCAAGGCCGCACTTATAAGAGCTACCGTGGCATGGGCTCCTTAGGCGCAATGGCCGGCAGCAACGGCTCATCTGATCGTTATTTCCAAGACAATGTAAATAACGCAGATAAATTAGTACCCGAAGGCATTGAAGGCCGTGTGGCCTACAAAGGGCCGATTACCGCCATCATCCATCAACTCATGGGCGGCTTGCGCTCTTCCATGGGGTATTTGGGCTGCAAAAACATCACAGAAATCCACGAAAAAGCCGAATTTGTGCAAATTACCGCAGCCGGCATTCGCGAATCGCACGTGCATGATGTGCAAATCACCAAAGAAGCACCAAACTACCATACCGACTAAGCATTAGCGCTTAATCAAAAACCGGATCACCCCATGGTGCATCCGGTTTTTTTATGCTTGCTATGCCAATTAACAAGTGCACGCCGAGGAAACCGACGAATTGGCCGCCGGGCTATTACAACCCAGCTGGGTAGCACACACACAAAACCAGCTCATTTTTAAGTAGAATTTTCTCGTAGTCTTTGAGGAGCTTCTACATGAAAGCAGCACGTTATTCTGACAGTCAGATTATTGCGATTTTAAAGCAGGCCGAAGCCGGCTCGACCGTCCCCGATCTGTGCCGAGAGCACGGTATGAGTTCCGCCTCTTTTTATAAGTGGCGCGCTAAGTTTGGCGGCATGGACGTTTCCATGATGACGCGCATGAAAGAGCTGGAAGATGAGAATAAGCGTCTTAAAAAGATGTATATCGAAGCCCAAATGCAGGCGGACATCATCAAGGAAGCCATGTCAAAAAGTGGTGAAGCCATCTCAGCGCCGCGAGATGGCTCACTGGGCCGTTGAAAGCAAGGCCGTTTCTATTCGCGTGGCTTGCGCCAGTTTTGCAATTAGCACGACTTGCTATCGCTATGTTCGTAAGCTAGATGTAGAAAACGCAAAAATTGCGGATTCGCTGATTCAGCTCACTGAAACCAATCGAAACTGGGGCTTTGGCCTCTGCTTTTTGCATCTGCGAAATGTAAAGAAAAAGCGCTGGAATCATAAACGCGTCTACAGGATTTACTGCGATTTAGAGTTAAATCTACGGATTAAGCCTAAAAAGCGCTTAGAACGCGAAACGCCAGCGCCATTAGCGGTGCCAGCGGCAAAAAATGAAACATGGTCGATGGATTTTATGCACGATCAATTAGCCGATGGCCGCAGCATTCGCTTATTCAATGTGATCGATGATTTTAATCGGGAAGGATTAGGCATTGAAGTCGATTTCTCTTTGCCAGCAGAACGCGTAATACGCAGCTTGAATCAAATCATTGAATGGCGCGGCAAGCCAAAACGAATCAGATCCGATAATGGCCCTGAATATATTAGTCACCTATTAAAAAATTGGGCAGAGCAACAATCGATTGAATTGGCCTATATTCAGCCCGGTAACCCGCAGCAAAATGCATATATCGAGCGTTATAATCGAACTGTGCGTTATGAATGGCTAGCTTGCGATGATTTTGAAAGCCTTGCTGAAGTACAAGAAACTGCGACACAATGGCTTTGGACATACAATAACGAACACCCGCATATGGGATTGGGCGGCATCAGAGCCTGTAAATCTTTCTGTGTAAATGCCTTTGGAATTATTGGTGGCCGTTCAGCCGGTCACCAAATTCTATAACGAAACGATTCAGCGCCATTCGCCAGTTTTGAATCGGCATCGTCCATTTCTTTGAAGCCTGTTGGAT
>NZ_JANXSO010000080.1 GCF_025352645.1 Iodobacter sp.
CCGCGCTGGCCGCCGTGCTGATTACCGCCTCGTTTGGGCTGATGAGTTTTGCCAATTTTATTTATTTTCGCCAAGCCAGCCGTGGCGAATACGGCATTGCTATCCTCACCGTAATCGGCGTGGCCTGTGTAGGCGTGATGCAAGGCATGCTGTTTGCCGTGTTAATGGCCACGCTTCGGTTGATTATTAAACTCGCGCGGCCACACGAAAGCCTGCTGGGCGTTTACCTAGGCAAAAACAGCTTTCACGATTTATCTCACCACCCCGGCGCTGCGCCAATTGATGGCATGCTGGTGTATCGCTTTGATGCTTCGCTTAATTTCTTTAACGCCAATTACTTCCGCCAACGGGTTTTATCTTTGGCCGATGGAGCCTCGCCCCGTGTTTCGTGGGTGGTGCTGGATACCGTGCCAATTAATCAAATCGATATCGCGGGCATAGAAGCGATTATTATTTTGCAAAGAGATTTAAAAGAGCGCGGCATCGCCCTTGCCTTAGCAGGACGCAAAAAACAGACCGAATTTATCGCCGCCCGCCACCATAAGCTGGATGAATTACAGGCCAACTTTCTGATTTTCTCTAGCCTAAAACAGGCTTACCGCGCCTTCAGGCAGCAAGTGCTGATACGTACTGAAACGATGCAAACTGCTGCTCAATTGCCGCTAAAGTGGCACGCTGAGGAAACGGAGCAGAATGAAGCTGCGCGGAGCTAATCAAAGCAGGCTCAGCACACCCAGCAGAGCGGAAAGCTTGCAATACATAGCGCTGCACTCCTGCAGCGCTTAATTTCTGAGCAAGGGCAATGAGCTCATCCTCGCTATGCAGGCTAGGATGGATAGTGCTGCGGCATTCCAGTGCCACCTTGCTCGCCAATAGTAGCTTTAAAGCCGCACTAGCCACAGCACCACTACCAGTAACGGCAGTGATTTTTTCGTAAAGCATAAAATCGCTTTTAATATCAAAGCCCACCCAGTCCAGATAGGGCAGGCATTCCTGCAAACGCTTAGGATAAGCGCCGCCGCTATGCAGACCAATTTTAAAACCCAAAGCTTTGACGCTTCGCATCATCTCAGGCAAAAGCGGCTCGGTCAGTGGCTCACCGCCCGAAAAAACCACCGCGTCCAAAAGGCCACGGCGGGTTTTTAACCAGATGAGGATTTCATCCCACTGTGGTGCTGCATCATGCTGCTCACGTGCTTGTAAATGCGGATTATGACAATAGCCACAGCGCCAAGGGCAGCCCGCCAAAAACACCACACAAGCCAGCTCACCTGGATAATCGCAGCTAGAAAACGGCACCAAACCGCCAATCTTGGGCGCGGGCTTCATTATTGAACGGTATGACATTCGTTAAAAAACTGCCGTTCTTTAAATTCGCCTTTTTTACCAATATTAAAACTACTCACCGGCCGGTGATAACCCATCACCCGTGTCCAGACCTCGCAGCGGGTGCGTTCTTCATCTTTCAGCTCAGGGGATAGCTTGGTTTGAACCGATAAATCACTCATGATGGATCCTTTTTTTCAAATATTCGAAATCAACAAATGTGGGCTATTGCGGTGCTACTGCATAAGTTTGATGCACTTATCCCCCTCAATCCCCCTTTTACAAAGGGGGAAGCTGCAGCACTGAAGTGCCACCTAATGTGTGTAGATGCTTATGCTCCAAAATCAGCGTGCCGAAGACACTAAAAACTACTTATGCCGCAGCACAGCTTTTCTTCGCCAGCAACTCGCCATCACACTTTGGGCAAAACTCGTGGTGGCCGCTTAGGTAGCCGTGTTTTGGGCAGATAGAGAAGGTAGGCGTGATGGTGATATAGGGCAGGCGGTAGTTAGTTAGCGCTTTTTTCACCAGCGCTTTACACGCTGCGGGGCTAGAAATCGCCTCGTTCATATACAGATGCAAGACCGTACCACCAGTATATTTACGCTGTAATTCCTGCTGACGGCCTAGGGCTTCAAATGGATCATCGGTAAAGCCCACTGGCAGTTGGCTGGAGTTGGTATAGAAGGGCTGCTCTACCGTACCTGCTTGCAAAATATCGGGATAAAACTTTTTATCTTCTTTGGCAAAGCGATAAGTCGTGCCTTCGGCAGGTGTGGCTTCTAGGTTATAAAGATGGCCGGTTTCTTCTTGAAATGCGCTCATTTTGGCGCGGATATGATCCAGCAGGCGGATGGCTAAGGCGTAGCCTGCTTCAGAGCTGATATCGTCCTGATCATCGCTAAAATTGCGAATCATTTCGTTAATACCATTTACCCCAAGCGTGCTGAAGTGATTACGCAGCGTGCCCAGATAGCGCTTTGTATAGGGATAAAGTCCACCATCAATTAAACGACCGATTAGTTTGCGTTTAATTTCTAAAGACTGCTTAGCCAGCTCCATCAGCGTATCAATCCGCGCTAAGAGGCCCGCTTCATTGCCTTTAAACTCGTAACCAATCCGCGCGCAGTTAATGGTCACCACACCTAGCGATCCGGTTTGCTCGGCAGAGCCAAATAAGCCATTACCGCGCTTTAAAAGCTCGCGCAGATCAAGCTGCAAGCGGCAGCACATCGAGCGCACCATATGCGGCTCTAAATCCGAATTTAAGAAATTCTGGAAATAGGGCAGGCCATACTTAGCGGTCATTTCAAACAAAAGATCGGTATTGGGGTGATCCCAAGCAAAATCTTTGGTGATGTTGTAAGTAGGAATCGGGAAAGTAAATACACGGCCCAGCGCATCGCCTTCCATCATCACTTCGATGTAGGCGCGGTTAATCATGTCCATTTCAGTTTGCAGATCGCCATAGCTAAACGGCATTTCCTTGCCGCCCACATAGGGAATTTGTTCGCGCAAATCTTCTGGGCAGATCCAATCGAAAGTCAGATTAGTAAATGGCGTTTGCGTGCCCCAGCGGCTGGGTACATTCAGGTTGTAAATCAGCTCTTGGATATACTGCTTTACCTGTGTGTATTGCAGATTATCGGCACGAATAAATGCCGCCATATAGGTATCAAACGAGCTAAATGCCTGCGCACCCGCCCATTCATTTTGCAAAGTACCTAAAAAATTAACAATCTGGCCAATTGCGGCAGAGAAATGCTTAGGCGGTTTGGCTTCTACCTTGCCCGGCACGCCAT
The DNA here is from genome assembly GCF_025352645.1 of Iodobacter sp. GTDB lineage: Bacteria > Pseudomonadota > Gammaproteobacteria > Burkholderiales > Chitinibacteraceae > Iodobacter. The sequence continues at coordinate 3,129 of NZ_JANXSO010000080.1, forward strand.
TAAAACCCTCTTGCAATAGGCGGCGTAAAGACCAGCCTGCGCAATAGCCAGACAGCATATCTAAGTCATGAATATGCATGGCACCAGAGCGATGTGCCTCTCCAATTTCCGGCGGATAAACATGGCTTAACCAGTAATTGGCTATCATCTTGCCGCTGGTATTTAAAATTAGCCCGCCCAAGCTCCAGCCCTGATTGGCATTGGCATTTACCCGCCAATCAGATTGATCCAGATATTCATTAATCGACGATTCAACATCCACCACGGTGCGCACGTCCGAGCGCAAACGCGCATGCTGGCTGCGGTAAACAATATAGGCACGGGCGGTTTTTAAATAATGATATTGCAGCAGCGCTTCTTCAGCCTGATCCTGAATCTGCTCAATGGTAGGGGTTAAATCACCGCGTAAACGGCTACTGACCAGCGTGCTTAAACGCAGCGCCTCTGCTTCATCAAACTCACCGGTGATACGGCTGGCATTTAATAAAGCAAGGCGGATTTTATCAGCATCAAATGGCACGATGCGGCCATCGCGTTTCAGCACATATTGCGGGTATATGGTCATTTTTCCCCACCTGGATCAAGGTAGAATATTTTCACAGACCACAATATATGGTGTTTAAACTATCAGTGCTTAACTAGATATAGGGTATTTGATGATAATCAAAAAATGATAAACTAAGACTTGCCCACCGAATCTGCATAACGCCTTAGCCCTGCAATCACTAGGACCATCAATGCGGCAACAATCAAAAGTGCAATGGCGTATTGATGCGCGCTGGCGTAATCAAGCCGCTGAGTAGCGTCAAATAATGCAATCGATGCGACACGCGTTTCGCCTGCGATATTACCGCCCAGCATCAGCACCACGCCAAATTCACCCACGGTATGAGCAAAAGAAAGCGCAGCACCGCTATAAATACCATGTCTTGCGGCGGGTAACACCACGCCCCAAAACACCTTGCTTGCCGATCCACCTAAGGCACGACCTGATTCGATTAGCTCGGGAGAAACGCCACGTATCGCTGTTTGGATAGGTTGCACAGCAAAAGGCAGGCTGTAGAGAATGGAGCCGACCACTAGGCCACTAAAACTAAACGCCAGCGGCTGGCCAAAGATAGCGACCCACCAAGACCCTGCCAAGGCTTGCGGGGCAAAGATCTGCAGCAAATAAAAGCCAATCACGGTGGGCGGCAATACGATGGGAAGAGTGACGATGATTTCTAGCAACAGCACCCAATTGCTGCGGCATTCACACAGGCAGCGCGCCAAAATAATACTAATCGGCAAAAGGCACAGCGTGGTAACGCCCGCCAACTTTAGCGTTAACCATAAGGTGGCAAAAAGCTCTGGGCTCAATGGCGCTCCGGCAAATCAAAGCCACAACGTTGCAGCGTGCTGCGGGCCGTATTGCTTTGTAGAAAATCCACGTAACTAGCAGCCAATGGATTGCCCTTGCCATAACGCGTCACAATCGCGGCTTGAATCAACGGTGGATGGCTTTGGGCTGGCAATAGCAATGATCGGCCAACACCTCTTAAAGCGGGCGACTTAAGCAATGAATACGCCACTAAGCCCACATCGGCATTGCCAGTTTGTACAAATTGCGCGGCTTGCGCAATATTATTGCCCAATACTAATTTAGGGCTAACCGTATCCCATACTCCCGCCTGCTGCATAGCGGCACGGGCGGCTTGGCCATAGGGGGCGTGATCTGGATTAGCAATGGCAATACGCTTAATGCCTGCATCACCCAAGCGGGCTAAATCAAGCACCACATTAGGCTGCATCGTCCATAGCGCTAAGCGGCCAATGGCGTACGGCTTTAGAGTAGATAACTCTGCAGCACCACTGGCAGCCAGCTGTTTGGGATAAGCTTGATCGGCAGATAAAAACACATCAAACGGCCCACCTGCGGCGATTTGGGTATAGAAATTGCCAGAAGAACCTAGGCTTACTTTGAACTCTGCACTGAGCTGGCTCTGCTTAAACACCGCATTTAAGTCTTCAATGCAATAAGCCAAATCAGACGCCGCAGCAATCCGCAGCGTTTGGGCGTGTACGGGTAGGGCAAACAATAAAAAACACAGCAGGCGCAGCATAGCTTCCTTTAGTAATCGGGCTGACCATGTGCGGTCAGAATATAATCGTGCAGCGCTAACTTCATCTGCTCGGCCACATAGGGCTGCAGTTGGGCAATGCGTGCTTCATCCAGCATATAGGAGAGCTTCATCTCTTCATCTGGCTTATCTTGTTCCTGTTGAAACAGGCTCAGTAAAAATGCAGGACTGATGGTTTCGGCCACGGCAAAATGCCCTAAAAAACCGCCATCCATACCCTTTTCCCATACTTCAATGCTACGAATAATTTTCATACTTTCACCTGATTAAACCCATACTGCAATCATGCAGCGAATATATTCATACCGCTATGAAGCAGTAATGCACAGCATAACAGCCCTGTTTCTGTTATTTCTATCCCCGCTCCCAAGCAATCCCCTGTCATACCGCCTAATTTATGCATCAGCCACTTGGCGTAAGCCCAAATTAATAGAGGGGCTAGCAATAAAGGTGGGGCCAGATAATAAGACGCGGCCAGTAATAAAGCCAAAATAATATATAAAGACCAACTGCTTTTTTGCCAAGCAAATTGCTCGGCCATGCCGGAAGCTAGTCCGGGTAAGCGGCTCCAATACAGCACACCTAAACGCGCCCACGCCGGAATCAATAGCAGGGCCAGCCATGCTTCTTGCTTGGCTAAAAGCATCAGCAGCACCAGCTTGGCAGCAGATTGGGTAATCAAGGCTAATACCCCAAAACTGCCTAAATGAGGGTCTTTGAGCACGGCTAAAAATCGCTCGGGGTCTCGATGCGCAGCGCCCAAACCATCGGCCATATCGGCAAGACCATCCAGATGCAGGCCGCCGGTAATCCATGTCCACGCTAAAAACACCACTAAAGCAAAGAGCCAAGGGTCAATCAGATTAGCCCAAGAGCCCAGCAGCGCTAAAAATGCGCCTATCAATAAGCCCACCACAGGAAACCACGGTGCAGCAGCGGCCAGTAGGCCAGGTTGAAAATCAACAATCTGCGGTGTGGGTAAGCGGGTGAGAAACTGAACTGCCAGAACAGGCTTACGCCAATCGAACATCATTATCTATTCCTTACAACGCAGCAGGAGAAACATCTCCACAGCTAAGAATCTATTAAGCGCGTTAAAAACTACAGAGCCAGGATGGATTTACACCAATCAAATATCATTATCTATTCCCTGCAAAATTGGCGGATAAGCATCGTCCCAGTAGAGGGTAATTAAGCCCGCATGCGCCAGCCACAGCTGATTATGCCGAGCAAGAGGCAGGCCCAGCCAATCCAGTAGCAGTGCTTTAGCCACGCCACCATGAGTGATTAAAACCCGATGCTCGCCTTGGCTAGCTTGTAGCCATGCTTGAGTGGCGATGATGATTCTTGCCGAGAAATCTGCCCAGTTTTCTATGCCTAGCAAAGAAGCGGATAAATCTTGCTGCCATAACGCCAGTGCCGCCTGCTGCGCAGGGCTTTTTTCCGCGAGGCCATCCAGCTCACCAAAGTGAATCTCACGCAAACGGCTATCGATATGGCAATCCACGCCAGCGCTGGCTGCTAGCTGCTGAGCAAAATCTGCACAGCGGCATAGATCAGAGCTGGCCACACTGCTAGGTGGAAAACGCGCAAAGTACGCGTCTCGGCTGGCAAGCTGCTGCACGCCCAAGGCAGAGAGTGGCCAATCGCTATGGCCAATTAGCATGCCAGCAGGCGCTGTTGTTGCGCCGTGGCGTAGCAGGGTTAAGCGAAAACTGCTCATTCTTTGTTTGCAATACCGGCAGAGCTAAATGTCGCCATTTCTCGGTGCAAAGCCAATGCGCTTTGAATCAGCGGAAGCGTTAAAGCAGCACCACTTGCCTCACCTAAGCGCAAACCCAAAGCTAATAACGGCTCTAACTGTAAAGCCGCTAGGGCGTGGCGATGGCCTTTTTCATCCGATACATGGCTGGCAAGCAGCCAATCCGCAACCTGTGGCTGATTTTTTACCGCCACAAGTGCAGCAGCGGTGGTGATAAAGCCATCCAGCAAAACAGGAATACCCGCTTCGGCAGCACCGGTATAAAAGCCTGCCAGCGCGGCGATTTCTAAACCGCCCACTTGCATTAACCAATCTTTGGCACTCACCGCTCCGGCTGCCCGAGCACGCACCAATGCGTCTTTAACCACTTGTACTTTATGCTCGCGGCTAGCCGCCGAAATCCCTGTGCCAAGGCCAACAATCTCTTCTGGCTCGATATCTGTGAGTGCACAAATCAAAGCTGCGGCGGACGTGGTATTAGCAATGCCCATTTCACCGCCAATCAGCAGCGTTTTGCCACGAATAAGCCCTTCTTGCGCACTGCCTAGACCAATCGACCAAGCCTTATGGCATTCTTGTTCGCTCATTGCAGGCTCAATCCGCAGATTACCCGTACCCGCACACACCGGCACTCTAAACAACTGTGCACCGCAGCCGGTCACCGCGGTGTAGCTACTGGCTACGCCCACATCAACCACCGATAAACTGGCACCCACTTCACGCGCCAACACATTAATTGCCGCGCCGCCGCCAACAAAATTGGCCACCATCTGGCCTGTCACTTCCTTTGGAAATGCCGATACCCCTTCAGCAACCACGCCATGATCAGCAGCAAATACCACAATGGCTGGCTGTAAACGCCCAGGAATCGCCGAATTAGAGCGCGCGGCAAACCACACGGCCAACTCTTCAAGCTTACCCAAGCTACCCTGAGGTTTAGTTAAATTAGATTGATGATTCAACGCGGCAATAGCGAGTGCTTGATTAGGAGTAGACATACAATGACCAAGCAAAAAGATGCACCGTAGACGATGAGCTATCATCGCGCAAGTAGATAGTGGGGAGGCGTATTTCAACACAGAGCTAGTACATAACCTTATTTGGGCCATTTTCCATAGCACGCTGCAAGGCAAGATCTGCAGCTAATAATAAGTCTTCTAAGCTATCCATTTCATTTTTAGTTTGCGCCACGCCAATGCATACCGTCATGGTGAACTCTAAACCGTCTGGCATGGAGATTCTTTGCTCTGCAGATTTTTTACGGATGCGCTCAGCCACCACAATTGCCCCATCTAGCGGAGTATCAGGCAAAACTAAGGCAACTTCTTCACCTGAGAATCGAGCAATCAAATCAAAATCACGCACGCTTTGTCGACAAGCATTGGCCAAATGCTTTAATGCCAAATCACCGCCAATCGTTCCATAAACATTATTCATGTGGCGTAAATCATCAACATCAATGATTAAAGCAGTAAGAGGATTAGAAAATCGCTGGCTTCGATTAATTTCTCTGGCAGCCAATTCTAAAAAATTCCGACGGTTTGACAACCCTGTAAGTGAATCTTTGCCCATTAAATCTGTTAATTTTATATTTTGAATACGGCGTAAACGCTCGCTCCAAGCCCATAAAACAAGCATAGTCAGTGTAAGTACCCAAGGCAAAATAGCCAATAATTCATCCATCATCATTTACTAATCCTGTAAATTATGCTTCCCTTGCAGTGTAGTCGTTATCAAGCCAGTACGGGTAGAATGCGCGCATGTTTCAAACCCTAATTATTCGTCTCTCCTCGATGGGGGACATTATTCATAATTTTCCTGCTCTTAGCGATTTAGCCAAGCATAGGCCCGATATTGCCATCGATTGGGTAGTAGAAGAGAGCTTTGCTAGCTTGCCCAGGCTGCACCCTTCGGTGCGATCAATTATACCAACCGCATTAAGACGTTGGCGTAAGGCTCCGCTTAAATCTAAAGCAGAATTTTTAAACTTTCGTGCTCATATACGATCATGCCAATATGATTTAATTTTAGATTCACAAGGCTTAATTAAAAGTGCCTTTATTGCCAAACAAGCAATAGGCCCAATTAGTGGCTACGATAGGCAATCTGCCCGTGAAGGCTTGGCGAGCTTGCTCTACCAAAAGCAATATTCGGTAGCGCGTAATCAACACGCCATCCAAAGAAATCGCCAATTAAGCGCCAGCGTATTTAACTACACTATCGATGACAAAATCGATTACGGCCTGAAAGTGCCGCAGCTAGAGCTGCCTTGGCTGCATAAATCCCGCTATGCCGTACTGCTTTCTGCCACCAGCCGCAGTGATAAAGAATGGCCAGAAGCCCACTGGATTGATTTGGCTAAACGCCTACAAGAGCTAGATATCATCGCAATTTTCCCTTGGGGTAGCGCGTTTGAACAAGAACGCAGCCAGCGCTTGGCAGCAGCGGTTCCTCATGCGCTTTGCCCACCACGTTTAAATCTAGCTGAAGCCGCATATTTGCTAGCGGGAAGCCAGATTGTGGTTGGCGTTGATACTGGTCTAGCCCACTTAGCAGCGGCTGTAGCAGTGCCCGTAGTGGCGATTTTTTGCGCTTCTGACCCGCTACTAACTGGCGTTTTAGCCAGCACTTACGCTGTAAACCTAGGCAGCAACGGCGCTCCACCTGATTTAAACAGCGTTTGGCAAGCAACCAAGGATGGCTTGGCATGAGCCGCTGGCTATATCACGTGCTGCTCTGCTGCGCTTTTCCCTTTATTTTTTTATATCTACTTAAGCGCTCTAAACGCCAGCCCGCCTATCGCCAGTATTGGCTAGAGCGGCTGGGGTTTTATCGCAGCAGCCCAAATCAAGCACCATTAATTTGGCTACACGCGGTTTCTGTAGGCGAAACCCGTGCAGCGGCACCGCTCATTGCTGAGCTAAAAGCTAAATATCCTCAGCATCGATTTTTAATCACCTGCATGACACCCACTGGCCGCGCCACCGCTGAAGAATTATTTGCTGAGCAAGCCGAGATTGCCTATCTACCTTACGATTATCCAAGTGCGGTAGGGCGCTTTTTAAAACATTACCAGCCGCAATTTGGCCTGCTGATGGAAACCGAGATCTGGCCCAATCTCATCCATCGTTGTGCCGAACATGATATTCCCCTGTTTTTAGCCAATGCGCGTTTGTCTGAGAAATCGCTCAAGGGCTATCAAAAGATAAAATATCTTGTTCAACCCGCCGTGGCACGGCTGGCTGGCGTATTGGCCCAAAGCCAGCAGGATGCAGCACGTTTACAGCAGCTTGGTAGCGAGCATACTGCTATTGTTGGCAATATCAAATTTGATAATCTGCCCGATGAAAATGCCATTTTGCAGGGTAAAAACTGGCGAACAGCAGTAGAGCGGAGTAAGGTCTTACTACTGGCATCTAGCCGCGATGGCGAAGAAGAATTAATCCTTGATGCGCTAAAAGACTGGCCTGCAGACTTGCTGCTGATCATCGTACCGCGCCATCCTCAGCGTTTTGCCAGCGTTGAGCAACTGATAGCTGATCGAGGCTTAGCGGTGCTTAAACGCAGCGAGTGGGATGAAAAATTCATCCCTAACGGCGTGCAAGTCTTGCTTGGGGACTCTATGGGCGAGATGACCCGCTATTACGCCAGCAGCGATCTCGCCATTATCGGCGGCTCTATTCTGCCATTTGGCAGCCAAAACTTAATCGAAGCCTGCGCCATAGGCATACCCGTATTACTAGGGCCATCCACCTATAACTTTAGCCAAGCCGCCACAGAAGCCATCGCCAGCCATGCCGCATGGCAGGGTGATCATGTCCACGCCATCATCCAGCAAGCCATGTATTTATTTGCCCACCAAACAGAGAGTAGGGCGATGGGAGAAGCAGGCCTAGCCTTTGCCGCTGCACACCGAGGCGCTACGCAAAGGCTGCTTTCTTATTTGCCATAATCAAACGTAGGGTGGGCACAGATGCCCACCCCACAAGTTTTTTGCCCGTAGCCAACCACAACGCATTAATCAACAAAGATCAACGTAGCCACAGGCATTATCTCCTCCCTCTTTGCGCCAACAAATGCACCCCCAGCCCCAACAAAATACACACCGTTCCCCAAATCAAAGCGCTCGATACTTGTTCACCATTCAAGCTATGCCCCATCCATAGGGCTGATGCAGGAGTGATCAAAGAAATAAGTGACACGGTAATTGGCTTGCACTCACGAATCAGCCAGTAATACAGGCTAAAACCCAGTACCGAGCCAAATACCGCTAAATAGGCAATAGCCAGCATGCTCTGCTTGGGTAAAACGAATGAAACACTGCTCGTCTGCATGGCGCAAATGATACTTAGCAGCAGAGCGGCAATGGTCAGCGCACCGGCATTCACCGCCAGTGGTGATTGGCCTGCTGCCAGTTTTTTTAACTTTACCGCTGCAGCGGCTTGAATCAAAACGGCCAATAACACCGCAAACACACCCGCGATGCCACTTAAACTTAACTTTTCTGCAAAAATAATAAGTAAGCCAGCCATCCCCATCGCCATTGCCAATAGTTCGCCACGGTTTAGCCTTAAACCCAGCCAAAGCCATGAAAAACCCGCAGTAGCGAGCGGGATTAATCCAAACAACACCGCCACCAAGCCCGACGATACGGTAAGCGACGCCCAATAAACACAGAGCATCGATAAGGCAGTGCTTGCGCCAGCACAGGCCGCCGCTGGCCAACTGCTGACTGGTATTTTTTTACGGCTTAGCAATAAAACCAATAAACAAAGCACGGCGGCTAGGCCAAAACGCCCAGCTAAAGCCAAAGAAAAGGGCACACCTTGCACGCTCCAATTAATCGCCAAAGGAGTGGTGGACCAAAGTAAAACCAAAACTAAATAAGCAATTTTTTGCATAGAGTTAACTTAATGGAGACACAATACATAAAAAGTGGGTAGATTCCAGCGGCTAACTAGGCATACTATCTTGCCTTGGCGGGCTTCACCCGACCTATTGTGACAGCATGTATTGAAACAATCCCATCCTCGAATGTTCCACGTGAAACTATGACAAGCCACGATATAGAAGCTAACGATATAGAACCTAATGATGCAGATGAGCTCATTGCAGATAATGAACCGCGCCGCTTTATTGAAGCGCAGATCTCTGCAACTCCAGACGATGGCGAATCCGTACAGCTAGGGCTTTACGCCGAGAAAAGCTACCTTGAATATGCAATGAGCGTGATTAAAAGCCGCGCCTTGCCACAGGTAGAAGACGGGCAAAAACCAGTACAACGCCGCATTCTCTTCACCATGCACGGCCTTGGTTTAGTCGCCAATGCTAAACCGATTAAATCGGCGCGTATCGTGGGTGATGTGATGGGTAAATACCATCCACATGGCGATCAATCGGCTTATGACGCACTGGTGCGTATTGCTCAAGATTTTTCACTGCGCTATCCACTGATTGATGGCCAAGGTAACTTTGGTAGCCGCGATGGGGATGGCGCAGCGGCTATGCGTTATACCGAAGCGCGTTTAACCCCGATTGCTGAATTACTATTGAGTGAGCTAGATAAAGGCACCACCGATTTCATCCCCAATTACGATGGCGCTTTCCAAGAGCCAGCGCTATTACCTGCACGCTTACCCATGCTGCTGCTTAATGGCGCATCGGGGATTGCCGTGGGGATGGCCACTGAAATTCCAGCACACAACTTAGGCGAAGTTGCCGACGCGGCTATTGCACTGATTAAAAAGCCAACGCTTTCAACCAGTGATTTACTGACCTATATCCAAGGCCCAGATCTACCTGGTGGCGGGCAAATTATTTCGCCACGCAAAGACATCGTAACCGCCTATGAAAATGGCCGAGGCAGCTTAAAAGTGCGCGCCCGCTGGACCAAAGAAGATCTAGCGCGCGGCCAGTGGCAAATCGTCATTAATGAATTGCCACACGGCACTTCCACACAAAAAGTGCTGGAAGAGATCGAAGATTTAAGTAATCCAAAAATCAAAAAAGGTAAGAAAGCCCTTACCCAAGAGCAGATCCAAACCAAGCAACTGATCCTCTCGCTAATAGACCGAGTAAGAGATGAATCAGGCAAGGAAAACGCCGTTCGCTTAGTGATTGAGCCAAAATCATCACGGCAAAATCCAGACGATATGATGAAGCTGCTACTTGCGCACACCGCGCTAGAAAGCGGCTTATCTATCAATATGGTGACGATTGGTCTGGATGGCCGCCCAGGGCAAAAATCGTTGCAGCAGGTGATTTCCGAGTGGGTTGCTTTTCGCTTTACCACCGTTACCCGCCGCACCGAGCATCGCTTAGGCCAAGTTAACGATCGCATGCATATTTTGGAAGGGCGTTTAATTGTCTTTCTAAATATCGACGAAGTCATCCGCATTATTCGTCATAGCGACGAGCCTAAAGCGGCCTTGATCGAAGCCTTTAATTTAAGCGATCGACAAGCCGAAGATATTTTAGAGATTCGCTTACGTCAGCTTGCCCGCTTAGAAGGTATTAAGCTTGAGCAAGAACTGGCTGATTTGGCAAAAGAAAAAGCTGAGCTAGAGCATCTTTTAGCCTCGCCTGACGTCATGCAAAAACTCATTATTAAAGAGATTGAAGCCGACAAAAAGAAATTTGCCGATCCACGCCGCACCTTGATTGTGGAAGCCGAACGCGCCTCATTGGAAGTCACCGTTGTGGACGAACCAATGACCATTATCTTGTCGGAAAAAGGCTGGATGCGCGCGCGCCAAGGCCATGTACTTGATCTGCAAAACTTAAGCTTTAAAGATGGCGATACCCTGCTGGCCTTTATTGAATGCCGCTCAGTCGATTCAATTGCCATGTTTGGCTCAGACGGCCGCGTCTATACTATTCAGGCATCGGTGATTCCTGGTGGCAGAGGCGATGGTGTACCCGTGACAACGCTAGTAGATCTGGCCGCCAAAACTCAAATTGTCCAGCTACTTACCGCCAAACCACAGGATCATTTAGTCATCGCAAACTCTAGCGGCTATGGCTTCTACTGCCTGTTTGAAAACTTAATGAGCCGCCAAAAAGCCGGTAAAAGCTTCTTAAGTATCGAAGAAGGCGAGACACTGCTGAAGGTATCCACCTTTGTTCCACGTGAAACATCGCAAGTAGCTTGCCTATCTAAAGGCGGTAAATTGCATATCTTTACCTTGGCCGAATTTAAGCAGCTGGCAGGGGGAGGGCGTGGTGTCATTACCATGGCACTGGATGATAAAGACAGCCTTTCGGCCATTACCGTTTGCGATGGAGAGAAACTCACCATCAATGGCACGGGCCGCGCAGGCAAGGCCACTGAATGGATACTTAACGTGAATGAAATGGCCCCTTATCAAGGCAAACGTGCACGCAAAGGCAAGCCTATTAGCTCTGCTTTGAAGTTTCCAGGCTTTTAATATGTCGATACAGATGTCAGAAGCAATTGCAGCGGCGTGGGCAGATCTAGGGATACCTCTGGATTTGCTTAACCGTCGTCCTTTGCAATTATTTGAAGAAGCCAGCGAGTTGGTTAATGTTGCAATAGCGGCAGATGGGCGGGTATGGCAGCTTATCCCTGAGGCAGCCGCTGGCTGGCTGGCCATGCAAGCAGCGGCCAAAGCAGCAGGAGTTGATATCCAAATTACCTCTGCCTATCGGGCATCGAGCAGGCAGTGTGAGCTAATTCAAAGAAAGCTTTCCGCAGGGCAAGATATCGAGCAGATTTTGCAAGTGCTTGCCCCACCAGGCTGCAGCGAGCATCACACCGGCCGTGCCATCGATATATATCAACCTGGTGGCCCCGTTGTAGAAGAAGCTTTTGAAAATACCAGCGCATTTAGCTGGTTAAGCCTGAATGCGAGTCGTTTTGGCTTTACGCTCTCTTTCCCGCGTGGCAATCAATATGGCTATCTTTACGAACCTTGGCATTGGTGCTGGCACGAAAAAGTTCTGTAGGCACAAAGATCAATGAGCACACAGAGAATACCTTTGGTTTTTTCTCTATGTGCTCTGTGTCTACAGAACTTTTTGAATCTAATACCTATTTATTTCACCACCGTCGTTACCAGCTTCAGCAGTTCAGGCAAGATCTCAGGTAAACGATCTTGAATGCTACGCCCAGGCAGCAGGGGTAAACATAAATCGTAACGACCATCGTAGTAGCACTCTACTCGTGGCCGCTGCGGGTCCAGCATCCAGCCTGAAAATGGCAACCAAACCAACATTAAATCGCGCCAGCGCGGCCCAATATCAGCACGCTCACCAAGGTGGCTAAATACCGCCCAACGGCCAGCAGGACGCTGATATTCACCAAGATGCCTAGGTAGTTTAAAAGCTTTAGGAATCGTGACTGCAGCATCATAGCGGCGGCGGCCTGCGGGTGTGGTGGCTGGATCACTCCAAACCAAGCCATACCAACGCTCTGCAATCAGGCCAGCAAGGCGGCATTGATCTTGAAAATTAGCCAACAACGCTTCTAAATGCACACCATAATCGCCCACCTCTCGCTGATAAGCCATTCGTTCTGCTGGCCAATTAGCAAGGGTGATGCAGGACTCCACTTCATCCCAACTCCACACCCTATCGATTTTGCTACCCACAATAGAGGGGCCAGGGCGATAAGACATTTCGCCTAAATTATTCGCCATCCAACCAATTGCCACGGCGCGGCCAGCGCGTAAATCGCTTGGCGTAAAGCCAAAGCTACGACTAAAAGCGCGGCTAAATGTAGCTGGGGAAGAAAAACCAACTAAATCGGCTACTTGCCCAATTGGCAAATGAGGTGACCATTGCAACAGAGATGCCGCCACCTCCAAGCGTAATTGCCATAAAAAGGCCTGCGGGCTATCACCATATTCGCTTTGAAAACGATGTGCTAAATGCCAGGGCGAGTAATGCGTTACATCCGCTAAATCTGCTAATTGCAAAGGCGCAGCTAAGCCGCGCACCATACGATCAATGGCTTTTTCTAAACGCAGGCATGGCGGTTGTTTTGTTTCTTTCATCATCTCTTAGCAAGCTGTTTCACGTGGAACAATTAAGCCTTTATCCAGCAGAATGATCTTTAGCCTCATCAACCGTGCCTTGTTCTTCTACAGGACGAGCCCAAAAGAATCGATCTGGAATCTGCGGCCCCATGCCTGGTCGGTAAGCCGCTTGCAGCGTTTGCCAAGTGTAATCTTGGCCTTCTTTAACAGCTTCAATAAACTCGGCACCATTGGCTAAGGCTCCTGCAATCGCAGAAGCCAGCGTGTTGCCAGAGCCATGGTAGCTTCCTACTAAGCGATCCCATGTATCAACACTAGAGCGGCCCATATCGCTATATAGGGTGTTAATTACTTTAGGGGTGTTTTCATGCGTGCCGGTAATCAACACATATTCACAACCCCAGTCTAAAATTCGACTAGCAGCGATATCTAGCGTTAAATCAACTTGCTCATCAGGATCGTCAGAAGCTAAGTGCCGCGCTTCAATACTATTGAGTATCAGTAGCGTAGTGTGCGGCAATAGCAGCTCTCGCAGCATGGCAAGTAACTCTTCGCTGGCTAAGTGATCATCAGGCTTAGAGAAAAAAACTGGGTCTAATACCAGTGGGATTTCAGGGTAATCTGAGGCAATTTCAGCAATAACAGTTAGGGTTTCAATGCTAGCAATTAAGCCCACTTTAATGGCATCTACCTTCATGTCTTCAAGAATGCAGCGTGCTTGATCTTCAACCCATTCGCTATCAATAGGTAAAACATCTTGTTCACCTGCGCTATCTTGTATAACGATGCCGGTGATAACAGGCGTCACATGGCAACCGAGTGACGACAAAGCAAGCATATCTGCAGCAAGTCCAGCTCCGCCGCTAGGGTCATTGCCGGCAAATACAAGCACAATAGGGGGGCTGGCAGTCATAAGGGTATTCACTGAATCAGGTAAAATTAAATTTTAACTTACTTAATAGGTAAATCGAATGAAAAAATACATGTGTCTCATTTGTGGTTTTATTTACGATCAAGCAGAAGGCCTGCCTAATGATGGGATTGCTGCTGGAACCTCTTGGGAAGATGTTCCTCCAAACTGGACTTGCCCAGATTGCGGGGCTAGAAAAGATGATTTTGAGATGATAGAAGTCTAAAGGATGGCTATGAAAAAACTGATTAGCGTTACTGTTCTTTCAGCACTATTGCTAGGCTGTCAGCAAATAAGTACAACGGATAGCGGTGTTACCAATATCAACCGTAAACAAAGTATGAGCATGCTTTTGTCTGAGCAAGAAGTAGACAAAATGGCACTACAGTCCTATCAAGAAACCTTGAGTAAGGCGCAATCTAAAGGCGTGCTAAATAGCAATAAGCAAATGACGGCTAGGGTACGCGGCATTGCCAATCGCATTATTCCTCAAGCCAGCGTTTTTCGTGGTGATGCAAGTAAATGGGATTGGGAAGTTAATGTTGAAACCAGCCCAGAGCTCAATGCCTATTGCATGGCAGGTGGCAAAATTATGTTTTACTCCGGCATTATCGAAAAACTAAAGTTAACTGATGATGAAATTGCCCAAATTATGGGCCATGAAATCAGCCACGCTTTAAGAGAGCATAGCCGTGAGCGTATGAGTAGCGCCTATAACAAGCAATTAGCCATGCAAGGTTTATCCATTCTTACCGGTGGTAAATACGATGGCTATATGGGTATGGCCGATCAACTGGTGCAAGTAGGCTATTTCTTACCTAATAGCCGCGAGCATGAATCAGAGGCCGATACCATGGGCCTAGAGCTGGCCGCCAGAGCAGGTTATAAACCAGAGGCCGCAATAAGCTTATGGCAAAAAATGGCCGCCGCCAGCCAAAGCCAACCGGCTGAATTTTTATCAACTCACCCATCAAACCAAACTCGAATTCAAGACTTACAAGCTAAAATTCCGACGGTACAAGGTTTGTATGAAGTTGCTTTGCGTAAATACCCCGCTAAAAAGGCAAATTAATGCTCTGGATAAAAGCATTGCACATTATTTTTATTACCAGTTGGTTTGCAGGTTTATTTTATTTGCCAAGATTATTTGTAAATCATGCCATGAGCACAGACCCAGCAACGATAGAGCGTTTAAAACTCATGGAGCATAAATTAATCCGCTTTATGACACCCTTAGGTATTTTGGCGCTGGTATTTGGTATTTGGCTCTGGTCTTACTTTGATTTTTATATGGGTGCAGGCTGGCGCTGGATGCATGTAAAGCTTACTTTAGTCGCCGTTTTAATCGCTTATCACGCGTTGTGTTGGAAGATTTGCCAAGATTTTGCACGCGACTGCAATACACGCAGCCATCGCTGGTATCGTTTTTTTAACGAAATCCCCGTACTTGTTTTAGCCGCTTGTGTGATTTTGGTGGTGGTTAAGCCGTTTTAATCCTTAGGAACTGATATGGGCATTGAGATTGAACGTAAATTTCTATTAAGCAACGATGCTTGGCGCAGTGCAGCGCAACAATCTAGTCGAATTGCTCAGGGTTATTTATCTAGTGATCCAAATCGAATCGTGCGGGTTCGCTTAAAAGGTGAGCAGGGATTTATCACCATAAAAGGCAAAACAGAGGGTATTGAGCGCTTAGAATTTGAGTATGAAATTCCTAAACAAGACGCAATTGAGCTACTGAAGCTTTGCCCAATTTTACTCGATAAAACCAGATATTTAGTAGAATTTGCAGGATATACTTGGGAGATAGACGAATTTCATGGCATAAATGCACCGCTGATTATTGCTGAATTAGAGCTAACAAGTAGCGATGAGTATTTTGATAAACCTGAGTGGTTAGGGGAAGAAGTTTCAGATGATCCACGCTATTTTAATAGCTATCTTTCTGAGCATGCTTATACAACTTGGTGATATTAAACAGCTGCAATTCAATAGCCATATAGTTGTAGCTTGATATTGAGTGGAACGAAGCCCAACAAAAAATAAGCACCTTTACAGAGGTGCTTATTTTTTTGTGTCCAATATTTAAATAGAGCCAAGTTGCCCATGTAGTAATAAATATAAAACTACGTTGCTAGAAAAACCAAGCAACATGTAATCGCTAAACAATGCTCTAGCAGATTGATAGCGCTATCATATTGTTTTTCTATTTTGGATCTCGACATGAATCAAAACCAACAATTGTTTGCTGCCGCACAAAAGCATATTCCTGGTGGTGTTAATTCCCCAGTGCGGGCTTTTGGTTCTGTTGGTGGCACACCCCCCTTTATTAAAAAAGGTGAGGGCGCTTATATTTGGGATGCCGATGATCAACGTTATATTGATTATGTTGGCTCTTGGGGCCCCTTGATTTTAGGCCATGCCCATCCTGATGTAGTAGCAGCAGTGATTTCTACAGCTAAAAATGGCATGAGTTTTGGCGCGCCGACGGCTTTAGAAGTGGAATTAGCGGATTTAATCTGTGAAATGCTACCGTCTATCGAACAAGTGCGCCTAGTTTCTAGCGGTACAGAAGCCACAATGAGTGCAATTCGCCTTGCGCGTGGCTTTACTGGCCGCGATAAATTAGTGAAATTTGAAGGTTGTTACCATGGCCATGCAGATAGCTTATTAGTAAAAGCCGGTTCTGGTTTGTTAACTTTCGGCAATCCTTCATCAGCAGGTGTTCCAGCGTCAGTTGCCGCAGATACTTTAGTACTACCTTATAATGATGTGGTAGCTATAGAACAATTATTTGCGGAAATCGGTAATCAAATCGCTGCCATTATTGTAGAGCCCATCGCTGGCAATATGAATATGGTGCAAGCCAGCCCTGCTTTTGTTCAAGCGATGAGAAATTTAAGCACTAAATACGGCGCAGTACTGATTTACGATGAAGTTATGACTGGTTTCCGTGTTGATTTGCAATGTACACAAGGTTTACATGGCATCAAACCGGATTTAACTTGTTTAGGTAAAGTGGTTGGCGGTGGTATGCCGTTAGCAGCTTTTGGGGGGCGTAGCGATATTATGGCGCAGTTGGCTCCTTTAGGGCCCGTCTATCAAGCAGGTACTCTTTCTGGAAATCCTGTTGCAGTTGCTGCAGGATTAGTTACTCTAAAGAAGATCCGAGAAGCTGGATTTTTTAATTCTTTAACACAACAAACTAATAAATTAATTACAGGTTTAATTCAGGTTGCTAAAGAAACCAATACTGTTTTTAGCGCCCAAAGTGTGGGTGGGATGTTTGGTTTTTATTTTAGTGAGTCTATTCCAGAATCGTTTGCAGATGTAATGAATTTTGATCGTACTCGTTTCAATGCTTTTTTTCATGGTATGTTAAATAAAGGAATATATTTAGCGCCATCTGCATTTGAAGCAGGTTTTGTTTCTGCAGCACATAGTGATGAAGATATATTAAATACACTCGCTGCTGCTAAAATTGTTTTTAATGAGTTATAAATAATATTTTAAAAAAAACGACCTACGGGTCGTTTTTTTTTGCCATTAATTTGAGTTTCATTATTTTTTATGTAGACGGTTTTAAATTAGTTAAAAATAGCTAACACATTGATTTTAAAGAATTATCTATATATTTTTTGTTTCTTTTTCAATTAAATTTTCTATTTCTTTTATGTCTGCAACACCCACATATTTTTTAATTATCTCACCATTTTTATTAATTAAAAATGTGCTTGGTGTTAATCCAACATCCCCAAAGGCTTTAGCAATTTTTCCATCTTTATCATGTTGAACAAAAAAAGGAAGGTTTTTTTCTTTTACATAATTTTCAATATATTCTGGAATATCGTAATCCATTGCAACTGCGATTGTTTTGTAATTAGCCATTTTATATTTTTTTTGTAATTTTATAAGTTCTGGCATTTCTTGAATACAACCAGTGCAACTTGTTGCCCAGAAATTAACTAAAACTATTTGGTTTTTTAATGTAGACAGGTTTAGATTTTGACCTTGAATGCTAGTTAATTTTATATCAGGTGCAGATTTATTTGGAGCTTGAAAAAGTAAGTAGCCAGTTATGCTTAAAACAATACTGATTATGAGTGTCAGCTGTAAGTATTTTTTCATTTTTTCTGTCCTTATCTTGCAAGGTAGCGATTTTAGAACATTTTTTGGATGTTTTGCGCTAAAAAATTTATTTACATCTTTTTTTCTTTTAATACTTCATTTAAGAAGAAAGATATAAGAACAACTAATAAGGGTTGCCCTTTCCTGTGGATAAGTCATTTTCCTTATATTTTTCAACACTTTAACTTATCCACAAGGCTGGGTGTTAAATCTGTTTGGCCTGTGGATAATTTGGAGATAGTTTTTTGGGATTCCCAAGCTTTGTAGTTATCCACAGAGCCAGTTGATATTGCCCACAGCCCAAGTAGTTGATTTGATGGATCGTTTGATTTTTCACCGTATAATGGCTCGTTTTGACGGAGGGGTTCGATGGCGATCCAGTGGTTTCCAGGGCATATGAACACTGCCCGCAAGCAGGTTGCAGAGACCATGGCCAAGGTAGACTTGGTGATTGAGGTGGTTGATGCTCGCTTGCCACTGTCTAGTAGCAATCCCATGATTGAACCGATGAGAAGGCTAAGGCAGCGTCCCGCCTTGAAGGTTTTGAATAAAGCAGACTTGGCGGATCCAAAACTCAATCGTATGTGGCTCGATTGGTTTAAATCTCAGCCGGGTACTGAAGCGGTGCTGTTAGGCGAAGACAATAAGATCCAAGGTGCAAAACTGATCCCTCAGCTTTGCCAAGCCTTGGCTCCACATCGTGATGGGGAACATAAACCGCTTAGAGCAATGATTGTGGGTATTCCTAACGTGGGTAAATCCACGTTAATCAATCACTTAGCCAAGCGTAAAATTGCTAAAGTGGCTGATACACCTGGTGTGACTAAGATGCAGCAGCGTGTAGAGACGTTGGCTGGGATGATTTTGTATGACACGCCAGGCTTGATGTGGCCCAAAGTGCAAAATGAAGATTCTGGTTACCGTTTAGCGATGGCTGGATCGATTGGTCGTAATGCTTATGATGAAGTGGATGTGGCTTTGTATGCCATTGAAACCTTGATCGAGCGCTATCCGCAGTTATTGCTTGATCGGTATAAATTGAAAGATCTGCTGGGTGATGCAGAGCCTTTGTTTGAGTTGATTGGCAAAAAACGCGGTGCGATGTTGTCGGGTGGTCGTATTGATACCCAAAAGACCGCAGATATGATTTTGACTGAGTTTCGCGCTGGAACTTTAGGCCGTATTACTTTGGAAACTCCGGATGATTTCTTGGAAATGCCGGTTTATGATCCAAATGATGAAGCAGAGTTGCCTGATCCAGATTTGTGAAATGACGTTTTGAGCATGGTTCATTGCGAAGATAGATTCATTATTGACGCGGCGTGTTCTAGAAAAATGTCTTAGAATTCGACTGCTCTGTAGCTTTGGAAGTGACTGATGGAAGCTGAACTTGTAAATCTTGAAGACAAAGTCGAGCAATTAGCTCAGCTTTGTCGTGAGTTACGCGATGAAAATCGGGGCTTACGCCAGAAATTATTGCTAACACAGCAGCAAAATCAAGGTTTGCTCGCTAAGGTAGAGGGCAGCAAAGAAAGAGTTGCGGCTATCTTGGCGAAGCTGCCAGAGGATCAGAATGAGTGATGCGGTGATTAAGCAACTCGACGTTTCTATCATGGGCCGTGAGTTTCGTGTAGCTTGCCCTGAAAACGAAGAGGCGACTTTGGTACAGGCCGTGGAGCTACTCGATCAGCGTATGCATGAGATTCGTGCGTCTGGCAAGGTGATTGGTTTGGAAAAAATTGCCATTATGGCCGCGCTAAATATTACGCATGAATATTTGCATACGCGGGTTGATGGAGGTTTTGACATTGCTACAATTCAGCGTAGAATTGCCAATATGAATTCAACGATTGACGCAGTAATGGGTGAGCAGATCGATATGTTTTCCTGATGCGGCAATTGTGTACACCAATGCTTTCCTGCGGTGTTTGTTACGACTTGTCTCTCTGAACCAATAATTACTTTGGTTGCCTGCCATGAGCATGCCTGTTGTGCGCATCCCCCGTTGGATGCACCTGATGGCATCCGGTAGGTGGCCGCTTGAACCTTCGGTTCAAGATTGCTCGTCGGACGGCACTCGCGGGAAGCTCTTCATTGTTTCACATCACGTGAATATCATCGGTAAACCTAGCAAATCCGAAGCACGGCGTTTGATACGTCGTGCTCGTGCTTCTATCCCCCCCCTTGAAAGATATGCCGCAGAGAGTGCTGTTGCCATGCAGGCAAAGCAGCTTGGTTTATTGCGGCGTGGCCTAAAAATTGCCGCTTATATTCCTGCCGGCAGTGAGTTTTCCCCTTGGATATTAATGCTACGCGCTCTTTTAGGCGGTGTAGAGGTGTATCTGCCGCAAGTACCAAAGCGAGGCAGAAAGCTTAATTTTGTACGCTTAGATGCTAAAAATCGTTGGAAGCTAGGCCCACAAAATATTCTTGAGCCGCAGTCTGGTATGCCATGCTCTCCCCGTGATTTGGATATCGTTTTTTTGCCTTTGCTGGGCTTTGATTCAAATCTAGCTCGTTTAGGACAAGGAGGAGGCTACTATGATTGTACTTTTGAGTTTCGGCGCTGGCGTCGGGTGTGGAAAAAGCCCCGTTTAGTGGGGTTAGCTTTTGATGTGCAGCATGTGGAGCAATTAGCTGTGGATAGTTGGGACTTACGATTAGATTACATTCTAAGTGGTCAAAAAATCTGGCGAAATCCTAATCGCTGATTACATTTTGTTGTAGTCATTGCACATGTATTTTTCTGGCTTGCACTAAACAGAGTCATTATTTAGCGAGGTGACATGCATCTAGCTGCCCAAAATCGCTGTTTTGTGAGGTAACGCAAATTTATGCAATGACAAAGGCAATAAATTCACAATTATTTTCTTTGCCTTAGCACTAAACTAGCACCCAGTAGAAATCTCTTAACCTAAGCGCAATGGATTGCTACATCCCGATTGGCTTTAAAGCCGACAAAGAGTCTTTACAAGCACTGCCCCCAATAACGAGGTTGCCATGAATAACTCGACTCAAGCCTCTCGGCTGGATCTTTTTGCACCGCTGTCTGGTGTTGTTGTTGCTATCGAATCGGTTCCTGATCCGGTTTTTGCTCAAAAAATGGTGGGTGATGGGATTTCCGTTGATCCTATTTCCAACCTCTTACTGGCACCGGTTGCCGGTAAAGTGACTCAACTTCATTCTTCACGGCATGCGATTACTATCACCACGCCTGCAGGTGTTGAAGTGCTGATTCACATTGGTTTGGATACGGTTATGATGCGCGGTGAAGGTTTTACCGCCAAAGTGGCCGAGGGCGCAGACGTAAAAGTAGGCCAGCCGCTGATTGAGTTTGATGCCGATTTGGTTGCACGCAAAGCTTTGAGCTTATTAACGCAGATAGTGATTACAACGGGTGATAAAGTAGTTAAGTACATCCCAACGACCAAAAAAATGGTTGTTGCTGGACAAGATATTTTGCTTTCTTTAGATTTGGCAGGCGCCACTTTAGTGGGTAATGCAAGTAGTGCCGCCCCACAGGCTGATGCAGCTATTCAATCTGCAGCCGTGATTGTGCCAAATCCAACTGGTTTGCATGCTCGCCCTGCTGCTGTGCTGGCCAATATGGCTAAGACGTTTAAATCTGAGCTGAAGTTAGTACGTGCAGGCGATGAAGCCAATGCCAAATCTGTGGTTTCGATTATGGGCTTGGAAGTTCAGCACGGTGATTCGATTTTTGTCAAAGCGATTGGCCCAGATGCAGGTCAAGCGGCTAAAGCGCTAGCAGAGCTGATTGCCAGCGGTTCAGGTGAAGATTGTGGCGGCGTGTTGCCAGCGGCTGCGACAAAGCATCTTCCTAAGCCACAAACGCGGCCCGCATTAAAATCGAATGATCCTAATGTGTTGATGGGAGTATCTGCCTCACCTGGTTTAGCCGTTGGGCATATTTTCCAAGTAAAACAAGAAGTAATCGACGTGCATGAAGCGGGTGACACGCCTGATCTAGAAAAACGTCGTTTAGATGTTGCGCTAAAAGAAGCGTACCAGCAGTTAGAAGCATTGAAAGGTGAAATTGCTGATCCAGCAAAGGCAGAAATCTTTACCGCTCACCAAGAATTATTATCTGATCCTGATTTACTGGATCTTGCTACGGCAGCGATAAGCCAAGGGAAGAGCGCAGGGTTTGCATGGCGTGCTGCATTTACCAGCTATGCGGATAAATTGGCCAAGCTTAAAAATGAAATTTTAGCGGGCCGAGCTAACGATATTCGCGATATTGGCCGACGTGTATTGCGCTTGATTGCGGGGATTAAAGAAGCGGCATTTGAAGTACCAGATGATGCCATTTTGATTGCTGAAGACTTGACCCCATCGGATACAGCAAGCTTAGACCGCAATAAAGTGCTGGGTTTTTGTACGATTGGTGGCGGGGCAACCAGCCATGTAGCAATCTTGGCTCGATCTTTGAATATTCCGGCGATTTGTGGCATTGAAGACGCTGCTCTGCAATTAGCCAACGGAACTCCGGTTATTTTGGAAGGCAGTAAGGGCTGTTTGCGTTTAAATCCGTCGCCAGAAGAAGTGAGTAGTATTCGTGAGCGCCAACTTAAATTAGCTAAACGTCAGGCTGAAGAGCTGGCCGCCGCATTTGAGCCTGCCACCACCACAGATGGTATTTGCGTTGAAGTGGTCGCTAATATTGGCGGGCTGGAAGAAGCGCTGCAATCGGTAAAACTGGGCGGTGAAGGTGTTGGTTTGCTACGTAGCGAATTTTTGTACTTAGAGCGCACCGAAGCGCCTTCAGAAGCTGAACAAGACAAAATCTATAGCGATATTGCCAAATCACTTGGTAAAGATAGAACTTTTGTGGTTCGTACTTTGGATGTAGGCGGCGATAAGCCTTTGCCTTACCTGCCGATGCCAGCAGAAGAAAACCCATTCTTGGGCGTGCGTGGCGTGCGTTTATGTTTGGCTGAGCCAGAATTGCTGCACACGCAAATTCGCGCCATTTTGCGTTCTGCTGAACACGCCAAATTAGCCATCATGTTTCCGATGATTACTTCTTTAGAAGAAGTCCGGACAGTGAAACGCATTGTGGCAGAAGAAAAAGCGGCTTTAGGTATTACCGCCGCAGTGCAGATTGGGATTATGGTAGAAGTGCCTGCCACGGCCGTGATGGCAGAAATCTTTGCCCGTGAAGTCGATTTCTTCTCGATTGGTACTAACGATCTCACCCAGTACACACTGGCGATGGATCGTGGTCATCCTAAGTTAGCTAAAGAGGCTGATGCAATGCATCCAGGTGTATTGCGTTTGATTGCCAACACCGTGAAGGGTGCACATACCCATGGTAAGTGGGTAGGGGTTTGTGGCGGTATTGCCTCTGATCCTTCTGCCGTTCCCTTGTTAATTGGTATGGGTGTGGATGAATTATCCGTGAGTGTGCCTGCTATTCCGGCCGTTAAAGCCTTGGTGCGCACACTATCAAAAGCAGACTGCCAGAAGTTGGCCGCTGAAGTGCTGCAAATGGGCACGGTGGCAGAAGTTCGTACGCGTCTATCTCAGCAACTCGCTGATTAAATAATGATCAAAACAGGCCGATATTGGCCTGTTTTGTCAAGCGGACAGATCAAGCTCTAAAGCCTTATATCATGCGGTGTTCAATGGATTGTGGCACTGCGCCTTATGCGTGAGAATCAACCTTGAAAGATCAAAACACAATGCGCGACAGTTTCCCTTTTTTGTTGGTAGCGGCTTTGGGTGGTTGGGGCAATATAAGCTCCTTAGAGCTGGTGGCTCTAACACGTTTACGCGTGGTATTGATAGATGCAAGCCGCTGTAATTTAGAGCGATTACAACAAGCCGGTGTTCTGGCGGTGATGCCTGTTAAGAGTCCAGTTTTCCACCTTATCATTGGTGCTGATGCCCCACGCTATATGGAAATCCTGTCTTAGAAAATAGCTGCTTGGTTTTGCCAAGTAGTAAGCAGTACGGAGAAGATGATGTTTAAAAACGCTTTTGCATTTTTGCAAAAAATCGGCAAATCGCTCATGTTACCGGTGTCAGTATTGCCAGTAGCGGGCTTATTGCTTGGTTTTGGTGCTTCCAATTTTTCTTTTTTACCGGAAGTCGTTTCACATTTGATGGCCGCGGGCGGCGGTGCGATTTTTGGTAATCTCGCACTGATTTTTGCAATTGGTGTGGCCTTAGGCTTAACCGAAAACGATGGTGTAGCCGCAATTGCTGCCGTGGTCGGTTATGTTGTGCTGCTGGCAACCATGGGCGTGATGGCTCCGGTGCTGGGTACTGAGCCCGCCATGGTTATGGGTATGAAGGCGATGGAGACCGGCGTATTTGGCGGGATTATCGCCGGTGCGCTGGCGGCTGGCTTGTTCAATAAATACTATCGCATCGAGCTGCCTCCTTACCTTGGCTTCTTTGCAGGTAAGCGCTTTGTGCCGATT
>NZ_JANXSO010000098.1 GCF_025352645.1 Iodobacter sp.
TGAACTCAGGCAAAGACAAGCCCTTTTGCATTTGGATGCCATTGACGGACATGATTCACCTCCGTAAAGCAGAACGTTCGTTCACTTTACGCCGCACGAATTGCTAAATCAAGGGTTCCGGAGCAAGAGACATAATCAGGACTAATTTTGTAAAATCAGTACAAAAATATAATTTAGAAAACCGCTTGCAGATTACGCCTTTTGAATTTTTACCTGCTACTTCTTCTGGTTTTTATTTATCTAAAAAACTAATATTGGATGACGATAGAATTTTATTGAAAAAAACATTACAAGTTATGGTTAAAGAAGGAGCTATTCATCGCTTATTTAAAGAACATATGCCGAAATGGGAAGGAATTGAAAGTGTGTTTTTAGCGCCCGCAGATTAAGCAGTTTATAGCTGATTAAGGTTGGCCAGTGCCGTTATAGCGTGCTTAAGCATGCGCAGAGTTAGGCTACTTTAGTAGCTAATATTTCTAATTGAGTTTTTTTACTTAAACTACTTAAAGCTTTTTGGTAGGACCAATCAATTAATGTTTTAAGCATATTTATATCTTGTAAACCCATTTCAGTAATGCTAATCCAATGAAAACGCTGCATATAGCGTGCAGGTTTTATATTCGGCTGATCGGTAAGCTCTAAAAAACGTTCTGGGTTAACGCGAATACTAAAGCGCCATTGCTCTGGAGCACTGGTTTTAAAATAGGCGAACTGCTTATCATGTACATAGAAAATTAAAACATTATTGGGATGCAGTAATTCTTTTTCGCAGGCCCCCACAAAAGATCTGCAATAATTTTTTACCTCTTCTATGCTCTGGCTGTGCATGGATGGTTTGTACCCTGTAGTCTATTAAATATTTAATGATTTGGCATGAATTTATTGCAAGCAGCGCCCCTAAGACTCATATCCCTTGATGTCGATCATCTCAGGTGAACGACAAAAAATGAGCAAGAGGCATAGTACATTTTTTTTATAGGTTTCACATCCAGCTTGCGCAACGCGCTATTTAAGCCTTACTTTCAATGCCCATCTGTAGCTCAGTGATATTCTCATTACTTTCATCATCTACCCAATGTTTATAAACCTCTCTGCATTGAATCGTTGGGATTAATCCTAAGTTAAAAATAGATTCAACAAAGCCGCCCCAAGCCTTGGGCATTCCGCTCATGCCACCTTGGTAATTGGTATCGCTGCAGTTAAAGGGCTCACTTTCATAGTATTCAAATTGGCTGGATGGCTCGCCTATTTTATTAACGGGGACGGCAATGATTAAATCAAATTTTGTTTTAGGATTGCCATCTACACCAAAATAAATAAACTCTAATGGGCCGGTTATTTCTAACCCTAAGGTGGCGGTTTCTTCACATAGGGAAGAAATTACTTGGGCAAACTCTTTTAATTCTGGCAGGCTTAGATGTTTTTTAATGGATAAACACTGCTGTGCAGGGACTAGTTTTTGCTCAATCATGCTTTATTCTCCATTTAAGTATTTAATCTTAAATAATTACACCTTATACCCTATAAATTTAAGTGATAATCGCTCAAATATCAATGCTTTATTTGTTGCTTTTTTATTAATTTATACGGCCAAGAATGCCGCTCATTGTGGATGTGGCTTGCCGTATTTTTTTATTTACATCACGGGCTTAATCTTGTTCACGCCATAAAGTTGTTTTGCACTTAGCGCATATTTTTTTTCTACGATAATCAGTAAATCGCAGCAGCCCAATATCTAGCTGTGTGCTATCACCGCACTTATAGCAGGCCATATTATTGGCTGGGTGTTTAGCAAGGTAGCCTTCACGCGTTGGTATAGTTTCCCAATCTTTTTGCGCCGCAGGCATATAGCTAAAATAATAAAAAAGTGCCGCAAACATCGCAAGCGGGATCAAAATATAAATGGCTAGCATAATCTTTATTCCTAGTTGTTGATGAGGTTGTTTAATTTTAAGGGGCTGTTAAATAGGTACTGCGGATTTTCTTGGCTTAATTCTGCCTGAGATACATAGCCCCACAGTACCCCAGCTGCAGTTAAATTGTTTTTATTGGCTGCAACGAGATCAACGCCTTGGTCTCCAATAATTACACTATTTGCGCTGACTAATCCTTGTGAATGGGGTTGTCTAATTTGTTGTCATTTTTGAATGCCAATATCACCGCCATTTACAAAAGAAAAATAGTGACGCAGATTAAATAGGCTAAGAATACATTCAGCAAAGTCAGCGAGTTTCGACGTGCATATAGCAAGAGGAATCCCCGTTGCTTAAATTTGCGCTAAAGCTTCAGTAATATGGGGATAAAGCCTATTTTATAAATTACAAAACAAAGCCAAGCATTCAAGAAATCCATCTACATAGAGTCGATTGAGCAATAGGCATCATCAGGTTGGTTTTTATGAATTTTAAAAAATAAAAATCAAGAAAAACCAAGGGAAAGTAATGACTTTTCCATCACCACACGTAGGTAATTGGTATGTGATCATTCAGGCTATGGCTTTTTATATCGCTCTATATTTTTGGCGAGAGAGTAATCCACGCAATAACAGACCTTGAATAATACTGACTGTATTGGATGTGGCCCAATAGATAGCAATCGCTGATGGCAGCGCTGCTATTGCGATTATGGTGACAATAACAGCTAAGCCAAGCATGATTAGGGTAGAAGGCTCGCTGGTGGCGCCGGGCATAATGGCCATGCTGATAAACATCAGCGCCCCCACCAATAGTGTGAGCAATACTTCTGGCTTAGCTAGGCTGCTAATCCACAGAAATTTTGAGCTAAATCCTGCTTTGCTGAGTGCTTGAAATAGCCCGTAGCTACTGACTCCACGGCAGCTAAGGTTAAAGATACTGAGCCGGTCAATTAAGCGAATACCATTAGTGCGGTAAAGCTGCCTAGTGGCCGCAATCAGCTGGGCGGGTTTGCCTTTGTATTGTAGTTTTAAGGCATCTGTTTCTGTTTTAATTCGGCTTATTTTTTGTTTGTTTATTTCTGTTCGATAAGCCGTGCTTAAAGCAATTGGCATTAAGGTTATACGGGTGATGAGGGTAAGGGCAATGATGGCCATTGCCTCTGAAATATCAAAATAGCTGCTGAAAAAAAGAATGCTATGGGTGAGTAAAGCGATCCAGCTATGCCAAATTTCTATGAATGCGGTGTCCATGATGAATTAATTTATATATGAATGGCTGTGTTTTTAATAAAAAAAGTCTAAAAAACACAGTGCATTTATTTATTTAACATAATACCTGGATTTTCTACTTTCGTATATAGAAAGGTTTTGTTGGGTTTTTTTGAAAAAATGTGAAATATTGAAAGGCTTTAGCCGTATAAAAAAGGGCGCGGCATGCCGTGCTCTAGGTGTAGCAATTTAGATTTTTGTCATGATTCAATTTATATTTTTTAAGGTGGGAATGGCGGGGGCAAGCCAATTCTGTCAACTTAAGGGCGATATGTTGATCGTTAAACTGGCTTTAACTTTGATCTATCTATTGTAAGTATTGAAACATCGTAGGGCGGGTGCAAACCCAATCCTATCAACTTAAGGGGAATGTTTTAATTGTTACACAGGCTTCAACTTGGATTGCATTATTGCAAGCATTTAAAACATCGTAGGGGGGAGTTTTTTGCCCACGCCGCGTATCCGCGTGGGCAAGATAAACCGCCTTGCCCACCCTACATGGTGTGCCTAAGTTGATAGGATTGGGGTATAACCCAGCGTTTTTTGCTTTTACGCTTGAAATTTGGTGGGTTGCACCCGTCCTATTAGATTGATGATGAGTTTGGGCAATAGACATAATCAGGTCATTTATTGCTTAGGCGCGGTAGGTTGCGCCGCTTTATTACTTAATAAAAAACTCAAACGGTACAAGTAATTCTGCTTCGTCTGGGCGTTCTGCTGGGATGCGGGGGAGGGGGGCGGCGCGCTCTAGGGCTTCTAGGGCGGCGCGGTCTAGGGCGGGGAAGCCGGAGCTACGTTCTATCTTGGCCGCTAAAACTTGCCCTTCGCGATTCATTTTTAGCCGTAAGTAAGCCACACCTTCATCGCCACGCATGCGGGATGTGGTGGGGTAGCGGCGAAAGCGTTCTAGCCGTGCGAGTATTTTGCCTTCCCAGCTATTACTGCCACCACTGGCTTGCTGGGTGGAGGCAGGCGCTGCGGCTGGGGCGGCTGCAACTGAGGTGGATTTATTCAGTGGGCCTGTTTCGGTACTTTGCTCGCTGGTTTTGGGCTGGCTGCTGATGCTGGCACTGAGGCTAGATTCAGCGCTCGTTGTTGGGGTGACTTTGGTTTCCACGGGCTGTGGAGCGGCTTTAGGCGTGGGTTTGGCGGTTTTGGGGGCTTGTTTAGCTGCGGCTTGGCTCACTTTAGGCGCTACTTTTTCTTCTAATGGCACGGCAGGGGCGGCGCTTTGTAGCATGGTGACTTCAAATTGCTTACTTTCACGTGCGGTAACGGTGTGTGGTGCAGTCCAGTTGGCGCAAAAATAGCCGAGTAGGCCTAAATGCAGTAGCAGGCTTAGGCTCAGGCAGTATTTCCATAGCCGCTTGGCGGGTTTATGCGCTGGCGTGGGTTGGGTGATGACTGGCTGTACTGTGCTGCTGCTTTCTTGGATGACAGAAGGGCGGCGGATCAGGTAGATGGCCACCATGAATTCTGTGATTGCCACTCCCACCACTACCCACCACGGGGCGGGGGTGAGAGAGAGGATTACCAGCCCAAACAGCATGCCAAGACAGGCGGCGCGTTTGGCCTTTAAGGGCACCACGCGATGCTGCCGCCATGACTGAAGCGATGGGCCAAAGCGTGGATGTTGCAGCAGCCATTGTTCAAACTTAGGCGATGATTTGCTAAAGCAAGCCAGCGCCATCAGCAAAAAAACGGTGGTAGGCATAACCGGTAAAAATGCACCAATGATGCCTAGCAAAACCATCATGCAACCAAGCACGGTATAGGCCCAGCGTAATGGCGCATGCAGTCCACGTTGATGCATTAGTACACCTGATCTAAATGATTATTCATGCGGGTGAAGGCGGCTTTGGCACCGGCTACAAGGCGGGCTTCCTCTTCATCACTAAAGGCCATGCCATCGACAACCGAGGTAAATTCGCGCCAATTTCTAGCGCGGCCTTCTGGGGCGCCTGCCAAATGGCGTGCACCGAATTCTTCTGTAAAGCCCAATGTGCCAGCCATCTTTAATAAAATAGCTGCGCCGAGTTTAGATCCTTCAGTCACATACA
This sequence comes from Iodobacter sp., assembly GCF_025352645.1. Taxonomy (GTDB): domain Bacteria; phylum Pseudomonadota; class Gammaproteobacteria; order Burkholderiales; family Chitinibacteraceae; genus Iodobacter. The sequence continues at coordinate 5,245 of NZ_JANXSO010000098.1, forward strand.
TCCAGCCTAAAGCGGTGGGAATATCTTGCTTGTGTTCAACTGGGGCTAAGACATCGTGCGCGGGCAGCTCGCGGCCTAAATCAGCAATATCGGCAGCGATACGATCATAGCGGCGGCGCTCGGCCAGATCAGGGAAAAGTGCGGCTAAGTCTGGGTTGTCATACAGCGGATCGCAATCACGCAAGAAGCCATACTGCGCAATTAAAAAGCGTGCGTAGTTGTCTGCGCTGGCAAAAGGCTTATTGGCCATGATGCGCTTATCCAGCTGATCGTGGGTATCAGTCGTTAAGGCTTTAAGTGCTTGGGTACGGCTCAGTTCGGCAACAGCATTCATAGTGGTTTATTTACTCTAGTTATAAAGGTTGATCGATATTTGAAAATTGATGCTGGGCGGGGCTGTTTTTATGCCCTGTACGCATCAAGTGAGTTATTTGTCATGAAGCCAGTCTTATATTTTTAGGCACTGTGACATTCGTAGGGCGGGTGAAACCCTCCCTGCGAAATGCATAAGTCTTAACTCGCTTATGGTAAAAGCTCGTCCATTAGCAAGCGAAGCGTTTTAAAATTTCATTCCCAAAGACATCCGCACCGTGCGCCCAGGGCCTGGCATCAGGCTGAGTGAGAGCGGGTCGAGATAGTAGCGATCGGTGGCGTTGTCGATGCTCATATCCACACGGGTATCGGCGTTGATTTTGTAGCTGGCAAACAGATCAACCAAGCTGTAAGGCAGTGTTTTGATTTGTACTGCTGAGCCACTGTAGCTCTGCCAAGATGCACCTTCTTCGGCGGTGTTTAATGGGCCACTTACATAACTAGCGCGTAAGCCCATGGTGAGTTTTTGATCCAGTAAGCGTGCACCAAAAGTGGCATTG
>NZ_JANXSO010000111.1 GCF_025352645.1 Iodobacter sp.
AACCCGAAGGGCTGAGCCGGAAAACGGCCATTCACTGCGTTATGCTCCTCGGAAATAACCAGTTATTGCCTTCGTCGCATGCCTTGTGCCTGGCCGTTTTCCGGCTCAGCGCAATTGTGAATGAAACGTCAACAGACCCTATGGAAATTAAACCCTATTATTGCTGAAGTTTCGAAATCTCAAATTGGCTTTTCTCCGTGACCCTCCGTGTTCTCTGTGGTTCAAGATTTAGGTTTTCATGACACCTCCGTCATTACGTTTTAAAATTTTTGTCTGTCATAAAGGCCGCTATGAAAATCCTTGTTGTGCTTGACCCGCTTGCCAGCCTAAAGATTTACAAAGATACCAGCTACGCCATGATGCGCGAGGCGGATGCGCGTGGGCATGAGGTTTTTACTTGCGGCGCTGAAAATTTAAGAATCAAAGACGGCATGGTCGAGGCACTGGCAGCCAAGCTGCATTTCACCGCAACGCAAAGCGGCCATGCTTGGTATAGCCAAGATGATGCGGCGATTACGGCACTCAAAGATTTTAACGCCGTCATCATGCGTAAAGATCCGCCCTTTGATCAGCAATACTTCTACGCCACCCAGCTCTTTACGCTGGCCGAAGCGCAGGGAGCAAAAGTATTTAACCGTGGCCAGGCGCTGCGCGACTTCAACGAAAAATTGGCGATTTTGAAGTTTCCTCAGTTCACCGCACCAACGCTAGTCACCCAGTCCGAAAGCGATGTGCGTGAGTTTTTAGCTGAGCATGGCGATATTATTCTCAAGCCACTGGATGGCATGGGCGGTACAGGGATTTTCCGCCTCACCGCCACCGATCCAAATGTAGGCTCGATTATCGAAACGCTAACCGCCAATGGCACACAAACCATTATGGCGCAGCGCTATATTGCGGCGATAAAAGAAGGCGACAAGCGCATTCTGCTGATTGATGGCAAGCCGGTGGATTGGTGCCTAGCGCGCATCCCCAAGGCGGGTGAAACACGCGGTAATTTAGCTGCCGGTGGCAGCGGCGTAGCAAGGCCATTAACGGCTAGAGATAAAGAAATTGCCGAGGCACTCGGGCCACAGCTCGCCGCTCAAGGCTTGCTATTAGTGGGTTTAGATGTGATTGGTGAGAACCTCACCGAGGTGAATGTTACTAGCCCTACTTGCTTCGCAGAGATCACCGCGCAATCGGGTATCAACGTGGCAGGCCTCTTTATTGATGCTTTAGAAAAACACGCCGCCTAATGCGTAACAAATCACCAGCCAGCCACATCCTCGCCGAGATCACCGCGCAATCGGGTATCAACGTGGCAGGCCTCTTTATTGATGCTTTAGAAAAACACGCAGCCCCATGATAAAAATTTTTCTACTGGTCGGAGTATTACTTTTAAGTGCCTGTAGCAAGGCACCGCTCTACCAACAGGAAAGTTATGTCTTTGGCACTCGGGTACAGATCTCTATTTGGGGCTTGCCAGAAGATGTGGCACAAAAACACGCCGCCGCCGTGTTTGCTGATTTAGATCGCATCCACACTCGCCTACACCCTTGGCAGCCATCAGAAATCACCCGCATCAACGCAAGCTTTGCACGCGGCGAACCAGCCCTTATCGATACAGAAACGGCGGCCTTGCTTAAACAAGCCAGCCAATATGCAGAACGATCTGATCAATTATTTAACCCCGCCATGGGAGGGCTAATTACGGCATGGGGCTTTCATAAAGACAGCTATGCGCCCGTTTTACCTAGCCAAGCCAGCATAGACCAACTGCTTGCAGGCCAGCCCTCCATGCAAAACCTAAGCTTTGAGGCAAGCACCGTCAGCAGCAGCAATCCTGCGGTGCAATTGGATACCGGCGGCTTTGCTAAAGGCTGGGCGCTAGATAGAGCGGCAGCGTACTTGCGTAAACATCGGGTGAATAATGCGCTGATTAATATCGGCGGCAATGTATTGGCCTTGGGTAAAAAAGATCAAACCCCTTGGGTGGTCGGCATTCAGCACCCCAGAGAGCCACAAGCCATGGCTACCATTGCCCTTAAAAGCGGCGAAGCCATTGGCACCTCTGGTGACTACCAACGGTTTTTTGAAGTAGGCGGTAAACGCTACTCGCATTTGATCGACCCACGCACAGGCCAGCCCGCCACCACCATGGAAGCCGCAACGGTGATTGCGCCCCCCAGCCTTGAAGCGGGGGCGATTTCAGATATCGCGACCAAACCAATTTTTATTGGCGGCATAGGAAAGACCTTACATTATGCCCAGAGGTTTGGATTGCAAGATGTACTAATCGTGGGTAATGATGGCAGCGTGTATATAACGGAAGAATTACAGCGCCGTATCAGCTGGATAAAGCCACCCGTGCATATTTACCGTTTACGTTAGCCTGACTTGGCGTAAGCTTTTAACAGCCAGTTGTGACCTGATTATGCCTCTTGCTGAATGAACTCTGTGTAGATGGATTTCTTGAGTGTTGGGCTTGGTTTTGGAATAAGTAGGTCGGATGCAACCCGCGAGTAATGCTGAAGAAATATGCGGCCTTCACCCGCCCTACGATATTTATAATGAGATTGAGCAAGAGGCATAATCAGGAGCTGTTAAGCCAGCAAACCCAGAGGGCGCGGTGTTTTACAGAGAAAACCATGTCTGCGGGATGCGCTTTCTTTACGTTTTAAAAATTTGCAGACTCTCGCTCGTGGCTCCCTGCTTAAAAGCGTCTTGAAGCAGTGCTTTTCATCAGTAAAAATTGTTTTACGTCATATCTGTAGCAAGCAACAAAGCCTACTAAATGGTAACATGAAACTTACGCAAGTTAAGGTAACGAAGGTATGGTCGGTATTATTATTGTTACACACGTGTCTTTAGGCGAAGCCTTAGTCTTGTGCGCGCAGCACATCATGGCGCGGGATCTCCCTAATTTGCTGCAACTATCCGTCAGCAAAGCCGATGATCCTGATGAAGTGGCGCGGCGTGCCCGCCAAATGATTAGCGATTTAGACGATGGCTCAGGTGTATTACTCCTTACAGACATTTATGGCGGAACCCCTTCTAATGTCGCCCAACGCTTAGTTGAGGCTGGCAAAGTAGAAGCCATCGCAGGGGTAAACTTGCCTATGCTGGTAAGAACCCTCAGCTATAGCCATCAAACATTAGACGTTGTAGTCAGCAAAGCCATTACCGGTGGCTTAGAAGGTGTGTTGTACATGCTGCCAACCACAGATCAGGAATAAGCGGTATGCCAATCAATGAAGTAGAAATCGTCAACAAATTGGGCTTACATGCCCGTGCCTCTAGTAAGCTCACCCAACTAGCCAGCCAATTTCAATGTGAAGTCTGGCTAAGCCGCAATCAGAAACGCGTGAATGCCAAATCAATTATGGGCGTGATGATGTTAGCAGCAGGCAAAGGCAGCAAAATCATGCTAGAAACCGACAATGGCCCAGACGCTGATACGGCCATGACCGCACTCACGGCCTTAATTGCCGATAAATTTGGTGAAGGCGAGTAAGGCTCGCTTTGCAAAAAAGTAGATTAAAGATGCAAAGCTAGGTCTGCCACTTGCCGCAGGCTCAGTTTTAACAGAGATTTTGTACCCAAAATAGATTGCGATCACCGGCACGGTGGCAAGGAGGCTTATGAGCATTACGCTACAAGGGATTGGCATTGGCGGGGGGATTGCGATCGGGCAAGCTCATCTGATATCCCACGCCGATATTGAAATTGCCCATTACCAACTATCCGCCGCCGATATTCCCGCCGAGCTTGCACGTTTTGATGATGCGATTCGCGTTACCCGTAAATCTTTAGAAATGCTCTGGGGCAGTATTCCGGAAAACGCCCCCGCCGAGCTAGGCGCATTTTTATCCCTACATATCATGCTGCTTAACGATCATATGCTCTCTAAAGAGCCGCGCCATTTGATCGAGCAACAACACTGCAATGCCGAATGGGCGCTCAAGCTACAGCTAGAAGTACTGCTGGCCCAATTCGATGAGATCGAAGACGAATACCTCAGAGAGCGCCGTAGCGATGTGATTCAAGTGGTTGAGCGTGTATTTAAAACGCTGGCTGGTCATGAAAACCACTCGCACCCACTGGCCGAAATTGCCCCCAACTGTATTCTGGTGGCGCACGATCTTAGCCCCGCCGATATGGTGCTATTTAAAGACACCGACTACCTCGCCTTTATTACCGATGTGGGCGGCCCCACCTCACACACGGCCATCTTAGCCCGCAGCTTGGATTTACCATCCGTGCTGGCGCTGCGCCACGCCCGTGAGCTGATCCGTGAAGACGAGCTGATTATTGTTGACGGGATTAACGGCATTGTGATCGTTGATCCTGACGAAGTCATTCTTAAAGAATATCGCCATCGTCAGCGCGATTGGCTTAAAAAACAAAAAGCGCTACAAGATATTCGTACCCGTCAGCCCATCACCAAAGACGGCGAAGAGATCGAGCTGTTTGCCAATATTGAAGTACCAGACGATTGCAAATTATCCATAGAAAACGGCGCTACCGGTGTGGGCCTATTTCGCTCAGAGTTTTTGTTTTTATCTGAATCTGATTTACCCACCGAAGAAGAGCAATTTCTTGCCTATAAGCAAGTGGCTGAGGCGATGAAAGGCCAGCCGGTGATTATCCGCACTGTCGATTTAGGCAAAGATAAAATTCCTAAGTGGCAACAAGAGCGTGAAACCCCTAACCCAGCATTAGGGCTGACCGGCATTCGCCTCTGCATGGCTGAGCCGCAAATGTTTCGCACCCAGCTGCGCGCCCTATTACGGGCATCCGCCTACGGCAAAATCAAGCTCTTACTCCCCATGCTCTCTTATGTGGGAGAAGTACGGCAAACTCGTAAGCATTTAGAAGAAGCTAAATCCCAGCTCAGGGACGATGGCGTGGCTTTTGATGAGAACATCGAGCTAGGTGGCATGATTGAAGTGCCTGCAGCCGCCGTGCAAGTGGCGCAGTTTTTAGCGCATCTAGATTTTATCTCGATCGGCACCAACGATTTAATCCAGTACACCCTTGCGGTAGACCGTAACGATGATGCGGTCTCGCATCTATACGACCCACTGCACCCTGCGGTGATTCAGCTACTGCACCACGTTATTAGCACCGCTACCCGCATGGGAAAACCAGTATCAATGTGTGGGGAAATGGCGGGCGATCCAGCGCTAACACGGCTCTTACTTGGCCTTGGGCTACGCCGGTTTTCTATGCTGCCGATTCAGCTACTCAAGGTAAAACAAGAAATCCTGACCGGCGAGATGCAAAAAATCAAGCCTATCGTAGAGCAAATGCTCATCGCAGAAGACGCCCAATGCCTAAGGGAGTTGCTGCAAGAATTGCATCAGCTGTAAACAGGGTACGGCATGCCGTGCCCCTCCCTACAGGTTTAATTAATACAAACTAGCCTCACCCTCGGGGCGAGTTTTAAAGCGGCGGTGTAGCCAGTAGTATTGCGACGGATGCTCACGCACCCGCTCTTCAATAAAAGCATTCATGCGGGCGGTATCGGCCATCACATCGTCGCTTGGAAAATTTTCCCACGCGGGGTAATAGCGGCAGACAAAGCCGTTTTTTTCTAGTGTGGTAATCATCGGCACCACGCGTGCCTTGCCCATAGTTGCAAGCCGAGATAAGCCTGGCACGGTGGCGGTTTGAATCCCAAAGAAAGGCACAAACACCGATTCGCGCGGGCCAAGATCTTGATCGGGTAGATAGTAGAAACATACACCCTGTTTAATCGCCCGCAAAATACCGCGTATCCCTTCGCTGCGCTTGATTAACAGTGGCTGATTAAAGCGGCTGCGCCCGCGCAGTAGCATTAAATCAAAGGCATTATCATGGGCAGATGAATACATGCTTGCCCCACGATGATCCACCATATGCCGCACACCACCAAAATCTAAGCCTAAAAAGTGGGGTGCCAGAACAATTAAATGCTCAGTGTCTACCGCCGTAAAATGCTCGAACCCTTCCCGACGAACCAAACGCGCGACTTGCGCTTTAGAGCCAAACCAAAGCTTGCTGTAATAGAAAATACAGGTGCAAAGCGCTTGATAATGTTGTTTTAATACCCGCTCATGCTCGCCCTGAGGCCACTCTGGAAAGCAGAGCTTTAAATTAGTCAGCCCAATTTTTCTGCGGCTTTTTACTGCCAGATAAAGCGCTCTGCCCAATATATTTCCAAGACCACGCAAAAGCGCTAAAGGTAAGCAGCTTAAACACCAAAACAATCCAAGTAAAAAACGGTAACTCATACATCCTCAGGTAAAGGTGCGCCTGCTGGGCGCTTATAACGGTTATAGCTCCATAGATATTGGCTAGGTGCACGCCGTACCATCTGCTCTACATTACGATTCAAAATTACTGCATCGGCTTGCGCATCCCCGCAAAAGGCCTCATCTAGCGGAGCGAAATGCATTTTAAAACCACGCCCCCAAGATAGCCGCTCGGCAAAGCACATTAAGATAACTGGCTGAGTAGATTTGCTTAAGCGGGGAAGCAGAGTCATTGTGTAAGCTAGCTTACCAAAGAAGGGAGCCCAAGCCCCCTCTCCCGCCCCAGGAGCCTGATCTGGGAGTATATAAATTGCTTGCTTCTCTTTTAAGGTGCGCAGTAAGATCTTTACGCCGCTGGCATTGGCGGGGGCTGCGAGGCCATTGGCGCGGTTTCGGCCAGTCACCATCAAAGGCTCAAGCCATTTAAGTTTGGGGGGACGATACAAAGCCGCCAGCACACAAGGGATCTGTGTGCTTATATACACACCACAGACCTCGATTCCACCAAGGTGCGGGGAAACAAACATCATGGGCCGACCGCTTTGTAAAGCCGCCTCAACATGCTGCCAACCATCGCGCTCTTTTACCCATTCGGCAACCTGCTTTGGGGTTCTAAGCCAAGCTGGTAAAAGTTCTAACGCTCCCATGCCATGGGCACTCACACTTAAACGGTGCAATCGCTTATAATCTGCCCCGTTTTGCGCAATACCCGACTGCTGCAAGTTGGCAGCCAAACGCTGTCTGTAGCGTGGCGATAACAGCCAAGCCAGCCAGCCTAGCAAGGCCCCAAGGCCATGAAATAGCCACAGG